>NZ_MVKA01000025.1:0-50934 GCF_002042905.1 Geobacillus sp. LEMMY01 | reverse complement strand
AAACTGTTGGCGCTCCTTCTTGGTCATCCGGCGAAGGTTGGCCTGGTAAAACGGGCAATCGTTGTTCTTGCACTTATAGATGTKGTATTCTTTGCGTTCCTTGATTTTTTCCAGCGTCTTTTTGCAGTGCGGGCAGCGAAAGACCGCTTGCTTGGTGAACCGATTTCGGTGGTTGAACCGGCACTGGCACACTTTGCATTGGTATTGCCCGTTTCCGCCGTTATTGGCGTACAGGTAAGAAGAGGGAGCCTGGCAGCGAGGGCAGGTCAACGAATCCGGAACACGGTGTTTCGCCTTCGCGCGGCGCTGGATGGGCCGTAAAGGACGTCCGTGCTGGGCTTCGTAGTCCGCCAACAGCTTCCGGTAATCAAGGGTTTCCGGCACATCGATGATCGGAAGGTCATCGACCTGAAGTTTCCGGTACGGCTTTTGGATGGGTTCGTCCAAGTCCTCGAGATTCAAGGATTTTCCCAATATCACACCCATCAAATACACAATGATTTGATATTGGGTCTTGATTATTTCGAGCAAATAGGCTAATAATTGAGGTAACAAAGCTTGTCACTCCTTTGTTTTGGCTGTTGAGTGTGTGGTTACCTCAATGATGGCCGAAAACAACGGGGGTGGCAAGCTTTTTTTCTTCCAACCGTTGAAACTCAAGAGAAAACCGTGAGTGTGGAGGATAAACTTTTGACAATACCCCGAAAACAGGAGGGAGAGAGTCCATGAAACATCTTACCACAGAATGGCCTTTATTCAAAGAGCTGGAGGAGCAATTAGTCAGAACTCTTCAAAAGGTGTTCGCTGTCTTGTTGGCCGCCCTTTTGGAGGAGATCGATCAACAACTGGCGGAAGCGCGGGACAAGCGCCGGCATCAGCTGAAAGACAAACGGCCGACTACGATCCAAACGCTGTTTGGAGAAGTGACGTTTCGACGGAACTACTACTATGATCGGCAGACGGGGGCGTATACGTTCTTGCTGGATGCCGAACTGGGCTTTGATGGAGCGCAGTCGATCAGCCCTTGCCTCGAGGAAACAGCGGTCGAGTTGGCCGTAGAGTGCTCTTCCTACCGCAAAGCCGCTCGCACGCTGGAGTCGATCGTGGGGTATGCGGTCCTCAGCCACGAGGCGATTCGCCAGTTGGTGCTGGAGGCCCCTGTCTCGCTGCACCACCCTGTTTCCAAACGGCAGGGCCGGGTGCTGTTTGTGGAGGAGGAAGGACTCTGTTTCCCGCCAGGGGAAAGGGAAACGGGCGAAAGAGGAGAAAATCTTGGCGGTTCACGAGGAATGGAGACGAAACGGGTCGCAGCTCGAGCTCGTGAACCGGCGCCACTACCTCCATGAAGGGACGGGGGACGTGTGGGAGCGGTTTGAGGAGTGGCTGATGAAGGAATATGCCTATGATCCGTGCCGAGACCTGTTGGTCATCAACGGCGACGCGGCGGCGTGGATCACGGCCTGCCGGGAGTATTTTGGGAAGCGGGCGTGCTTTCAGCTGGATCGATTTCATGTGGCGCGGGAGCTGCGTCAGTGTCTGTCCGGCCATCCGCGTTGGCGGGACGTGCGGAAGAAGCTGGCGAAACAAGACGAAGAAGGGCTTCTCGTGGAGCTGAACAGCGCGGTCGGCACGTTGGAGGACGAAGCGAAAGAACAACAGCTGGCTGCCATGATCCGCCGGATCGAGTCGATGCCGGGATGCCTCCGGGACTATCGGGAGTGGCTGTCGGAGCAAGGGGGGGAGACGACCGGCATGCGTCCGATGGGCCACGCGGAGAGCGTGATGAGCCGGTTTGCGCATCGGGTGAAATCCCGCTGCAGCTGGAGAGACCAAGGGCTTCGGGCGTTTCTGAGGGCGATGGCAGCCTGAATCGACGGGATCGGGTGGAGAAAGGGACGGCGGGAGGAGGAGCCCCGGCCGGCCGTTTCGTCCTCAACAACGTCCAAGCGGGTTGAACAGGCCAAACGGAAGGCCGGACGGTTGTGGGCAGATGTGGTGCGTCAGAATCTACCGTGTCTGCAGCAGTCATCCGGGACGCCGATCCATCAAGCCTTGTCGGCGCTCCGAGATGGCGGTTGTTTGTAAAAAATGGAATAGTATATCATCACCTCAAAGATGAGGGATGAGAGTCCGAAAGCGCTTACGATATCCATTCCCGAAAATGGATCACTAACTAGTGATTGACAACGCCCGTAGTGAACCGAAAAAATGTTCTCCACAAAGTCTTGGCTGACTCTTTTGTTTGCCTAGTGACTGTCGAACTCGGGTCACACATCATGGATGAAATGGAACAAAAAGAGTCGCGCCAAGTAGACGCGACCATGACAGAGCTCTATAATGCCCGATAATGCCGTGCAAAATCCGTGCAAAATTTTTTCGGATTCTATCGATTTCTTTAGGATTCCCCAAAAATGAAAAACGACCGCAAACGCGGTCGCATCAAGGGTTTCACGATTTCGCATCCGAACCGTTCGGATGTTGGAAATGGAGACGGTGGGAGTCGAACCCACGTCCAGAGGCATCGCCACTTAAGCATCTACGAGCGTAGTCGGTATATTTCGCTTCGCCGTCCGTTCCGCCTACCGACAGGCATCCCGGCGGCTAGCCTGGTTCGTCTCTTCCCTCATCCTCAGGCAGCGGATTTGGGCGTAGCCCGCTTCATATGAGCCCCTCGAACGCCACGCGGGCGATGGCGGGAGGAGCTAGCTGCAGCAATTAGGCAGCTAAAGCGTAGTTTTGTTTGCCAGTTATCTTTAGGTGACGTTTTTACGAGGACGTCCCCCTCGGCTCGCCGCTTAAGCTCGACCTACCCCTGTCGAATCCGGATCGTCCCCGCGATGGCGAAGAAAGATCGGAATAGCGTAAGCGATGGATAACTGGCTGTTGCATTATTTATTATACCATGGCGATGCGCATTTTCAATGGGAATGTTTTCAACCCCGGTGAAAAACGGTCATTTTTGCCAAAGCGATGGAGTTCGCCAGGAAAGAAGAGCCGATGTTTCAATGCTTCTCCACTTGAGAAGATTCGATTGAGAACTGTTTTTCCCATACACCACCGACTCCCTATAAGGCTGGTGAAAAACGGGTTTTGCACCCAGATCGGCGGCGCTGGACGAGAAAGGCATGTCGATCCAACAGGGTTTCTCTAATAGAAAAAGAATTGGGATCTCCCGTTTTTTCTTTGAATCACCAACCCTCTATAGTTTTTGCCGCTCGCGGAACGCCCGCTCGATTTCGCGCTGCGCTTCTTTCCGCTTCATGTCTTCCCGTTTGTCGTATTTTTTCTTTCCTTTGGCCACCCCGAGCTCCACTTTGGCAAAGCCGTTCTTGATATACAATTTGAGCGGCACGAGCGTATACCCTTGCTCTTTCGTGTAGCCGATCAGCTTGTTGATTTCGCGGCGGTGCAAAAGGAGCTTTCTCGTCCGCAGCGGATCATGGTTGTAGCGGTTGCCTTGTTCGTACGGGCTGATATGCATGTTATGGAGAAACACTTCCCCTTTTTCCACTTTGGCGAACGAATCTTTCAAATTCACCCGGCCGTTGCGGATCGATTTGATTTCCGTCCCTTGCAGCACAAGGCCGGCTTCATACGTCTCTTCGATGAAATAGTCGTGGTGCGCTTTTTTGTTTTGGGCGATCACTTTTCCTTCGCCTTTCGGCATCCGTTTTCCCCCTCCTCATCGTAGCGTTTCTTATTTTACCAAAAACGAAAAAGAAGGAAAAGCCGCCCGTTCGGCTTTTCCTCACCGTTTTTTCTTTTTCTTCTTTTTCGCCTTCGCGCTGCGGTTTGAGCCGCTTTGCGCTTTCGGCTCCGCCTTCGCTTTTCCTTTCTTTTGCTTTTTCCCTTCAATGACGACCGGAGCGGCTTTCGCTTTCGGCGGACGGCGTCCCTTCATGCCGACGACTTCAAAATCGACGATCCGTTCGTCTTTGTTGACGTTGATGACGCGGACGGTGATTTCATCGCCGATGCGATACATTTTCCCGGTCCGTTCGCCGATCAACGCGTAGTGGCGTTCGTCGTAGCGGTAATAGTCGTCCGTTAAGTAGCTGACGTGCACCAAGCCTTCGATCGTGTTCGGCAGCTCAACGAACAAGCCGAAGTTCGTCACCGAGCTGATAATGCCATCAAACTCCATCCCGATTTTGTCTTCCATAAACTCGGTTTTCTTCAGATCGTCCGTCTCCCGCTCCGCCTCAACGGCGCGCCGCTCCATATCGGAAGCGTGTTCCGCAATTTCAGGCAGCTTTTCCGCCCATTTTTGCTGGGTGTCAAGATCCATCTGGCCGTTAATGAGATACGTCCGGATCAACCGATGGACGATCAAATCCGGGTAGCGGCGGATCGGTGACGTAAAATGGGTGTAAAACTCGGTCGACAGGCCGTAATGGCCGAGGCTCTCGGCGTCATAGCGCGCCTGTTTCATCGACCGAAGCATGACGGTCGAGATCACCATTTCTTCCGGCTCGCCGCGCACCGCTTCGAGAATTTGCTGGAGGGCGCGCGGATGGATTTGGTTGCCCGTTCCTTTCACGACATAGCCGAAGTTCGTGATGAACTCTAAAAAGCGCTGCAGTTTTTCCGGCTTCGGATCCTCGTGAACACGGTAAATAAATGGCACGTTCAACCAATGGAAATGCTCAGCCACCGTTTCGTTCGCCGCCAGCATAAACTCTTCAATCAACCGCTCAGCGACCGACCGCTCGCGCAAGACGACATCGTACGGCTTGCCGTTTTCATCGACAAGCACCTTCGCCTCCTTAAAATCGAAATCAATCGCCCCGCGCTTCATCCGCTTTGCCCGCAAAATGTCAGCAAGCTCAGCCATCAGCTCAAACATCGGCACAAGCGGCGCATATTTTTCCCGCAAGGCTTCGTCTTTGTCAACGAGAATTTTATTGACATCGGAATACGTCATCCGTTCCGCCGTGCGGATGACGCTTGGGAAAATTTCATGGCGGACGACTTCTCCTTGCGGGGTGATTTCCATTTCGCACGAGAGCGTCAGCCGATCGACTTTCGGGTTGAGCGAGCAAATGCCGTTCGACAGCCGATGCGGAATCATCGGAATGACGCGGTCGACCAAATAAACGCTCGTGCCGCGCTCGTACGCTTCGCGGTCAATGGGCGAGCCTTCCTCAACATAGTAGCTCACATCGGCGATATGGACGCCGAGCTTATAGTTGCCGTTCTCAAGCTTCGTCACCGTCACCGCGTCATCCAAGTCTTTCGCATCTTCCCCGTCGATCGTGACGATCATCTCACCGCGCAAATCGCGGCGCCCTTCCAAATCTTTCTCCGTAATGACGTCCGGCACCCGGTTGGCATGCTCGATCACGTCTTCTGGGAATTGAAGCGGAAGGCCGTATTTATAGATGATCGCTAAAATGTCGACGCCCGGGTCGTTTTTATGGCCGAGAATTCGAATGACTTCCCCTTCGGCGCTCATCCGCCCTTCTGGATACGACGTCAGGCGGACGACCACTTTATGCCCTTCGACCGCGCCGTTCGCCGCGTTTTTCGGGATGAAAATATCGTTGACGATCCGTTTGTCATCAGGGATGACAAAGCCGAAATATTTGCTTTCCGTGTACGTGCCGACGACTTCCTTCACCCCACGCTCCAAAATGCGGACGATCGTTCCTTCGCGGCGCGCCCCGGATGAATCGGCTTGGACGCGCACAAGCACCGTGTCGCCATGCATCGCGTTTTTCAATTCGGACGGCGGGATGAAAATATCATCCAGTCCCGGCTCCTCCGGTGTGACAAACGCGAATCCTTTCGGGTGGCCGGTCACTTTGCCGCGCACGAGATTCATCCGCTCAGGCACGCCGTAGCGGTTGCTTCGCGTCCGGACGACAAGACCTTCCTCTTCCATGGCGACAAGCGTCTTGACAAATTCTTTGAACCCGTCCGCATCCTCGATGCCAAACGCTTCTTCCAGTTCTTCGACGGTGAGCGGTTTGTACGCCTCATCGCGCATAAACGTTAAAATGCGTTCGGCCAACACATGATCCATTGGCCATCCCCTCCTTTCTCCATTACCAATCTAACGATTCAAGAAATGCATAAATATCTTCATGCAGCTGATCTTTTTCTTGATCAAGCGTAATCACATGGCCTGATTGCTCATACCATTTGATTTGTTTGACCGGCGATTCAATTTCGTTATAAATGATGTTCGCGCTGTCTGGATTGATCATCTCATCATGGCGCGCTTGGACGACGAACGTCGGTGCATAAACCAAATCAAGGTGGGCGCGCACATCGGCAATGAGTTCTTGCAAAGCTTTCAACGTCTTCATCGGCGTTTGTTTGAACCATTCCATTTCCTGTTCGATTTGTTCCTCTGATTTTCCTTCCCGCTTTTTATACTCGCGCGCGTACTCGAGCACGCCTTCGTACATTGTTTCTTCGCTTTTGATGTACATCGGCGCGCACATCGTCACAATGCCTTGTATAGGTACAGTGTAGCCTAATTTGAGAGAAAATACGCCTCCAAGCGACAGTCCGGCGACGGCAATTTTTTCGTAGCCTTTGTTTTTCAAAAACTGATAGCCGTTCATGACGTCTTGCCACCAATCATCCGGTCCGGTGTGGACGAGCTCTTCCGGCGGCACGCCATGCCCTTTGTAAATCGGAGCGTGGCACGTATACCCTTTCGATTCCAAGAATCGCCCAAGCATCCGAACGTCGGCGGAATTGCCGGTAAACCCATGCAAAAGCAGCACCGCCCGCTCCCCGGCTTCAAAGAAAAACGGCTTCGGCGGAACAATTTTCATCATAGGCTCTCCTTCCTCTCTGGTGTGAAATAGAAAGGGCAGCCCTTCATTCTATGGACCGCCCCATGTTTGACTTATGATGGCTGTACGTACGTAACCAGGATCGTCAATACGAAAAACAAGACGGCCAACACGACCGTGACGCGCTGAAACACCGCATCGAGCCCACGGGCTTTCTGCTTCCCGAACAATTGCTCGGCGCCGCCAGTGATCGCCCCCGACAGCCCGGCGCTGCGGCCCGACTGCAACAAGACAACCGCGATCAGCGCGATCGACACAATGACAAGCAGCGTCACAAGCAAGGCATGCATGCCTGACACCTCCAACGACCGACGTTGCAATAATTTCACTATACCATAGATCGCCGTTGGCGGCAACTGGCGGGCCTGTCTCAACACGACGAAAGGCACAAATTCACTTTTTTGTGAAACATGTGATCATTTTTGGTGAATTTGTATATACTGTGTATATACATTTAAGGATGGAGATGATAGAATGAATTCAAAACAAAACAACATCGCAAAAAGGAAAGGAGAGAATGATATGTCTACCGTAATCGTGCAAAAGTGGGGGAACAGTTTGGGCATTCGCATCCCAAAAGACGCGGCTGACCAAATCGGGATTCAACAAGGTTCTGAAATGGAATTACATGTCATCGAAAACGAAGGAATCATCACATTAAAGCCGAAAAGAACACGGAAGAAATACACACTGGAAGAACTGATATCACAAATTACCCCTGAAAATCGACATGAGGAGATGGATTTCGGGGTAGAAGGACGTGAGTTGATCTAATGCCCGCAGACGTACCGGAAAGAGGAGATTTCGTTGTGTTGAACTTCCATCCACAAGCTGGCCATGAACAGGCAGGAAGAAGAATTGCCATTGTTTTATCTCCTAAAAAATTCAATCAGGCAACAGGATTTGTGGCTGTTTGTCCAATCACCAATCAGAAGAAAGGCTATCCGTTTGAAGTGGATTTGCCAAAAGGAGGAATACTCCTTGAAGGCGGCGGCGATCCCATCACAGGAGTCATTTTAGCGGATCAAATCAAATCATTGGATTGGAAAGCCCGTCATCTAAAAGTTTTAAAAAAATACAATCCGGAAGATGCTCAAATGGAGGAAATCGATGAAATCATTGACGAATGCCTGGCAAAAATCGCAACGTATCTGACTTGATCGGCCTGGAGGCAACGGAAGAATGGAACGGTGTTGAAGGAAAGACTGCGTTTCCTGTCTTTGCAAGACAGCTGAATCGAAGGGCGGGGGCCAAAAAAATTCCCTGCCTCTACCCCTTTGCATAGATGGGGGAACGTTTCATCCTCCATCTGCTTGACGCTCCATGCCTCGGGCGCGGTATGATCATTGTCGTCCGCAGCCGAAATAAGTTACAATGAAAGCAAATCGGCAACGACTGGAGGGACTCCAATGGCAAGACCAGACGAACGAGTCGTCATCGCGATTGACGGCTATCAATTCAAACGGGCGCGGGAGGCGAAGAAAGGAAAAATTTTCGTCACCTCGCCGATCGGGGCGAACTTTACGTTTGACGTCAACGTCATGCGGAAGCTGCTTGAGGCGATCGACCGCGACCCGGCGCTGGCGGAACAGTTCGGGCTTCCTTCACCGGGAGCAAACGAATAACAAAGGAACGGCGGTTGGCCGTTCCTTTTTCCTTATGCGCGCGTCATCCACGCCGCACGCTCGCAGCCGAACGGATCGTCTTCCACATGGCTTGCCGCGGCAAACACAAACACCGGCTTGCGCTCTTTCGCATACGCCGGCCACTCTTCCGGCAAGTGATCGCCGTTCGGGTTGCCCGTGCGGGCGAACGAAAGCCAAGCATAATGCATTTCGTTGGCGATCGCCTCGCGCTCCGGCCGATTGCCGACGAAATTCGCGACGCCCGGCTGATGGAGATTGTGAAATACAAACGGCAGCTCGAGCGCGTGGCATGCTTTCAGCTGGCCGCCGAACACCGGCGTCTCATAATCAAACCGGTACATGTACACATCCGCTCCGTGGACCGCTTGGGCGTCCGCCGTCCGCAGCATCCCCTCGACAAAAACGCGGTACGTCATGATACGAAGCCACTTTTGCCAGGCGGGCGCCGACGGCTCCGCCGTTTCTGCATAATAGCGAATCGCCGCCTCCGGCACGGGCCCGACTTCACGGTTGATCCGGTCAAGCAGTTCTTTTTCGCCAAGCTTTGTCCACGATGGATCCGTCAAGGTAAACAAATTGTACTCGTCTTTCGTGACGCCGATGAGAATCGGAATGCCGCTGGCCGCCCCGTCGTTGAGCGCCTCGATCGGATGGCGGCGCAATACGCGGCCATCTACCACCGGACCGTACATGATTCTTGGGCCGAGCGACAGCGCCGCCCGCAGCAGCTCCTCGGCCGGAATCGACAAGAGCCGGCCGCGGTCGCCCAGGCGGATGCCGGCGCGCTCGAGAATACGCTCGGTCATCGCCATGGCTGTCTCCGGTGAACGAAGGAGAAGCGCTCCCGAACCACTTTGCAAAATGGCGCGCCGAAACAGCCCCCTCGCCTCCGGAAGCGACAAGAGGACGCCGACGCTCGCCGCTCCGGCCGATTCACCGAAAATCGTCACATTGTCCGGATCGCCGCCAAACGCCTCAATGTTCTCCTTCACCCAGCGCAATGCCGCCACTTGGTCCAAAATGCCGAGATTCCCGGCTTGGGCGTACTCTTCGCCAAACGAATCACCGAGATGCAAAAAGCCAAACACGTTCATTCGGTAGTTGATCGTCACGACAACGATATCGCCGTGTTTCGCGAACGCCGTCCCATCATACCACGGCGAAGAACCCGAACCGAACAAAAAGGCTCCGCCATGAATCCAAAACAACACCGGGCGCTTCTTCCCATCAGCCGCGGGCGACCAAATGTTCAGGTACAGCCCGTCTTCGCTCGGCGCCTCGCTCATCCGCCCGAGCAATCCGCTGAAAATCGGATCCGACGGCTGCATGACCACGGGGCCAAACGCGGCCGCCTCACGCACCCCATCCCACGCATCGGGCGGTTCCGGCGGAAGAAACCGACGCTCGCCGACCGGCGCTTTCGCATACGGAATTCCTTTCCAAACGAAAACGCCTTCATTCGTCCCCCCGCGCAACCGTCCATACCGTGTTTCGACAACGGTTGGTTCCATTCCCTTTCCTCCTGAATATTCAAATGATTCAAAAATATTATAAACCAACAGCCAGTCTGCGTCCATCGTTTTGCGACCGCACGCGAGGTTCTCATACCGCGTCCAAAAGAGAGGTGCCCCGCCCATGCACAAAAGTAAAGATAGACGCGGCCGAAACAGTCAGCGCCATGAAAAAGATGATTCTAGGCGCGATCACCTTAAGCGGCGTTGTTCGGTCGCCCGACAGTCGATCAAATACTCGGGAAAAGCTGCAAATGGTAAAGCTTCAAATTGCATCTATATAGTTGAGCAAATTCACTAATAAACTGTAGGTTGGTCTCTTTGTTAATGGAAAATATTGTAATGAAAATTGCTCATCTACAGTAAAGTTTATTTTTTTGAACCGCTTTAACTATACTACAATTATCTCCAACTTTAATTTTTTTGACTACTTTACCGTTTTTAACTAATCGCAGAGTTCCATTTTGAGGATTAGAAACTATGAATTCTTCAAATCGCTTATTGTAGTCAAAATACGCTGGATTTTCTATTGAAAAAAAGATTCACTTAAGTCATTTTTATCAAGTATTGTGAAAAATCCCCCTTTCATATCCAAATCCGTATAATTATTAATGTATAACTCACATTTCGCACCCTCTCGACGAAAATCGGGAGGATTTTTTCGTTCCGATGTCGAATGAATCCTTGACACACAAGGAAAGTGAAGGAGTTTTTCTCTCATGGATGTTCAAGTCGAAGCGGTCTATCGCAATTCTTATTTGAATATAATAAGTGCCCTATTCAAGAAACTGGGTCTGCCTCAATTGATTGACCATCTCGTGCCCGTCGATCCGCAGTGCCAAACGCGAGTCAGCGATGCCGTTCAGGCCATCCTCTACAATGTGTTTGACGGCCGGCAAGCCCTCGTTCACTTGGAACATTGGGCTCAGGAGGTCGATTGTGAGAAACTCATCCGTTCCGGGCTCCATCCTTCCCAGTTGAATGACGATGCGTTGGCCCGTCATCTCGATCGCCTGTATGAGGCTGGCATTCACAACGTCATCAGCACTTGCTTGATTCATATTTATCGCAAAGAAGGCCTTTCCCTCCGAGCCTTCCACGCCGATACGACGGACAAGACCGTTTACGGCGCGTATGAATCGGCCTCGTTAGAGGCCTTACAGATCACACATGGCTACAACCGCCATCATCGTTGGCAAAAACAGATCGGTTTCGGACTGGTCGGCAACGAGGACGGCATCCCGTTTTACGGCGATGTGCACGATGGCAACCTGCCCGATAAAACATGGAATCCCGAGGTGCTGTCTCGTGTCCATGAACAGCTGAAGCAGGCCAAAATCGAAGACGAATGGATTTACGTGGCCGATTCCGCCGCGATGACGAAAGAGACCCTGGCGCAAACCAAAGCGGCCAACGCCTTTTTGATCACGAGAGGCCCTTCGTCGCTCCGGATCGTGAAACAGGCGTTGGCTGAAGCGGATGCTCAGGACACGACGTGGAGCGATCCCTTTACGTTGGCGGAGAGAAACGGCGCCACGTACCGGGTATGGGAAACGGCCTCGACGTATGAAGGCCACCCCGTTCGGCTGATCGTCGTTGAATCGAGCGCGCTCGACCAGCGAAAAGGAAAGACGCTTGAAAAAGAACGAACCAAAGAAGCGGAGCTTCTTCGCGAGGAACAAGCCCGTTGGGAGCGTCACCCATTCTCCTGCCGGGAAGATGCCGAACAAGCCTTGGCGTCCCTCAAGGCGTCCCTTCGCCCCCGGTTTCATCGGGTTGAGGCCGCGGTCGAAGAGATCGTACGCCCGAAAAAACGGCGCGGACGGCCGAAAAAAGGGGCGGAACCCGAGGTGGAGACGCTGTATCTCTTGCACCTTGACGTCGAATTCGACCAAGACGCGTGGGAACAGGCGAGACGGAAAGCGTCCCGGTTTGTCCTTGTCACGACCGTTCCGAAGGAATGGAAGGGCCAACCCATGGATGCCCAAGAGATCTTGAAGCTATATAAAGGGCAGATCTCGGTGGAAATGAACTTCGCTTTTTTGAAAGATCCGTTTTTCACGGATGAGATTTACGTCAAAAAACCAGAACGGGTCGCAGTATTAGGCTATTTGTTTCTGTTGGCCTTGGCTATTTACCGCGTTTTTCAGCGCCGAGTGCGTCAGTTTATTACTCCAGAACACCCGTTGAAGGGTCCTGGAGGCCGCAAGCTGACCCGGCCGACGGGACAGGCGATTTTTCAGCTGTTTCAATATGTGAACGTCGTCCTGTTCAAGCTGCCGGATGGGCGCATCCAACGCTCACTGGATCGCTCCCTCACCCCTGATCAGCGAAGGATTCTGCAGGGATTGGGCATGGATGAGAGCATCTACGTGTAACGTGATACGGAACGACCAGCGATGGCAAAAAAAGGATTGCCATCGCTCGTTGTGTTGGTCGGAAAGTTATTCTAAAAAACTAAATAAAAAATTCTTTCTTTCAACCCTGTTAGGGTGCGAAATGTGAGTAAAATATAAAATGATAGTAATTATAAATAAAAAGCAGATCATTTGGACCCTTTTTCCATTTATGATAAAGTAATGATAGTGCCAATATTCAAAACAAGGAGGCGGTCACGATGTACGACATTGCCATCATCGGCGCTGGACCGGCGGGAGCGAGCGCTGCGATCTTCGCCGCCAAAGCGGGAAAGAAAACGGTGTTGTTTGACAACGACAAAGGCATGACAAAGCGCGCTTGGGTGGAAAACCATTACGGTGTTCCGGAAATCAGCGGCCCGGAATTGGTGGAAACAGGAAAACGGCAAGCCGCTAAATTCGGCGCGGAATTGGTGGAAACACAAGTGACAGACGTGCAAAAAACGGACGGTGGCTTCCGCCTCGAAACGGAAAACGGCTCCTATGAGGCGAAACACGTCATTTTCGCCACCGGCGTTGCCACGGATCTGGCGGAAAAAGTCGGCCTGCGCACCAAACCGGGCACGGAGCCGCGCATCAAAACGGTGATTGACGTCGATGCAAACGGCAAAACGAACATCGACGGCATTTGGGCGGCAGGGACGGTGGCCGGCGTCAGCGTTCATACGATCATCACGGCGGGCGACGGGGCGAAAGTCGCCATCAACGTCATCAGCGAGCTGAACGGCGAACGGTACGTTGACCATGACGTGCTGAAAAAATGACAAAAAGGTGTCCCAAAAGAGACGGGACACCTTTTCTGTTTGCCGTATAAACCGCCAGAACACGATATGGCGGGCTATGTTGAACGAAGAACCGCCTTTTGAGACAGCCTCTTTTCATCCCCACATCGAAATGTCAGCCGACTGCCTCGCCAATCCCGGGACGCTTACTGTCCGATGCTTCGGTATTGTCCTTCGAAAAACAAAAGCGGGTCGCCCGGTTCCTCTTTCATGAAAATGTCGGTGACTTCGCCAAAATACAACGTATGGTCGCCGGCAACGTACGAACTATAGACGTTGCATAAAATATTCGCCAACGCCTCCGGCAAAATCGGATGGCCGTTCACCCAATCAAACGAAACATTGCGTTCTTCTTTCAACTGGCCGGCAAACAAGCGCGACAACTCCTCTTGATCGCGCCGCAAAATGTTGACAGCAAATTTCCCCGTTTGCTTGACAATGTCATGCATTCGCGCTTTATGGCCAATGGAGACGACGACAAGTCTCGGGTCGAGCGAAACGGACATAAACGCGTTCGCCGTCATTCCTTTCGCTTCCCCTTGATATTCCGTTGTCACGACCGTCACGCCGGTCGCAAATTTTCCCATGGCTCTGCGAAATGTACGATCATCCATACGGTTCTCCCATCCTTCCCTTTTCGTCATCCAGCAGCCCTACGCCTTCAGCTGGCGGTTGGGCGGCTTTCCTTCTTGATGTTTCCACACGCCGGGCGCTTCGTCCGACATCTTGCCTCTATGACTGAGACCCATTCATGCCGGAATGAGGGTCAAATCTACCCCCATCATAGCAGAAATAGGAGAAAGAAACAACGACGATATACGGCTGTCATCGGCAGCCCGCTGCTCCAAGGTACGCCTCTGCCACCCGCTCATCGGTGAGCAGCTCGGCGGCCTTCCCATGCACCACGATGCTTCCCCGTTCCAACACATACGCCTCATCCGCTGTCTGCAGTGCGGCACGTACGTTTTGCTCAACAAGAATAATGGCTGTGTGAAATTGGTCGCAGAGCTGTGTCAGCAGTTCCATGATTTCTTTAACGACGAGCGGCGCCAGCCCTAACGATGGTTCATCGAGCATCAGCAGCTTTGGCCTGGCCATCAGCCCGCGGGCGATCGCCAGCATTTGCTGTTCTCCGCCGCTTAATAATCCTCCCGGACGGTCGAGCATCGTTTGCAGTTTAGGGAACAGTTCAAGCACTCGCTCATAGTCGCGCTTCACTTCCTGTCCGTTGCGGCGGTGTCGTCGATAGGCTCCAAGCAGCAAATTATCCTTCACCGACAGGCTGTCAAAAATTTGACGTCTTTCCGGAACAAGGCAAATGCCTTTTTCAACAATTTGCTCCACCTTTCCGTATGGAAGCGGTTCATGTTCAAAAAGAATCTCCCCTTCCTTTGGGGCGTAAACGCCGGCAATCGTGCCAAGCAAGGTGCTTTTGCCCGCCCCGTTGGCGCCGACAACAGTGACGATTTTTCCTTCGCCAACTTGCAAACTGACCCCTTTTAACACGTGCAAATGGCCGTGATATACATGGACGTTGTGAAGCGTCAGCATCGAGCCGCCTCCTCTCCTAAATACGCCTTAATAACGTCCGGGTGCCGCGCAATCTCTTCCGGAGCCCCTTCCGCAATTTTTTTGCCGTAATCGAGGACGACGATCCGATCGGCGATCGACATCACCGTTTCCATATCATGTTCAACGAACAAAAAGGTAAATCCTTGTTCCCTCATCGCCAACAACACGTCAACAAGTTGCCTTGATTCTTGCGGGTTAAGCCCGGCCATCGGCTCGTCAAGCAAAATGAGCGAAGGGCGAGACACGGCCGCCCGAGCGATTTCCACGAGCCGTTGCATCCCATATGGCAGCGTGCCTGCTCGCTCACAGGCGAGATGGGCCAAACCGACCTGCTCGAGGCAGGAAAACGCCTGTTTCTGCGCTTGCTTTTCTTCTTTCACCGTACGCGGCAGCCGAAAGCCGGCGCTGAGGATTCCGCTCTTCAACCGTGAATGAAATCCGACCATCACGTTTTCCAACACCGTCATATCGGAAAACAGCTGCAAGTTTTGAAACGTCCTTGTCATTCCCAGCATCGCCAGCTCGTGCGGTTGTTTGCCGCTGACCATGGCTCCTTGAAAACGAACGAGACCACTAGTCGGCGGAATAATGCCGCTGATCATATTGAACAAGGTCGTTTTGCCTGCCCCGTTCGGCCCGATTACCGCGACGATTTCTTCTTTTTTTACGTGAAAGGACACGTTCTGCACCGCCTGAACGCCGCCGAATGACTTGGACAATTGCTCCACTTCGAGCAACACTGCGCTCATCCCCGCTCCCCTCCGATCGAACGCGCCTTATGCCCCTCAACTGCGGCTATCTGCTTCTTTTGACGTCCGCCCATTTCAAAAAAGCGCCGCATCCCCTTTTGCATAACACCCGTCAACCCGTTCGGCATATAAATCAACATGACCACCAGCAACAAGCCAAAAAAGACAATTTCAAACTCTCCGCCGGCATTCGGAAGCAACAACGGGACAACGGCTTTGAGCCATTCTCCTAAACAAACATAGACGGCCGCGCCGACGAGCCCGCCCCACACATGGGCCGATCCACCGATCACCACCATAATCAAAAAGGAAATCGACGGGACGATGCCGAATAAGTCCGGATTGATAAACGTGACATAATGGGCGTATAAGCTCCCGGCAACCGAAGCGTAGACAGCGCTGAGCATAAAGATTTGCAGCTTGTATTTCGTAATGTTCACCCCAAGGGAGCTTGCTGCCACCTCGCTTCCATGAATCGCCCGCAGCGCCCTTCCGACCCGGGAGCGGACAATATTATGGGCAAACCATAACCCGGCCAGAACAAACAACGAAACGAGGTAGTAAAACTGGAGATCGCTTTGCAACGGAAACCCAGCTATACTGATCGGGGGAATGCCAAAAAAGCCATTTAACCCCCCCGTGATCCCTTTCCATTCTTTGAAAAAAGTAAACAGAATAACGCCAAATCCTAACGTCGCCAAGGCCAAATAATGTTCACGCAGCCGAAAAACCGGAATGCCGACAACCAACGCCACCAAAGCGGCCAATGCCGCACCGGCAACCAACGCCAACCAAGCCGGCCATCCCGCGTGCCCCGTCAAATAGGCGGACGCATAGGCGCCGATGCCATAAAAGGCAGCCTGGCCAAGCGAAATTTGCCCAGCATACCCCATCAACAGCGTCATCCCTGTGCTCACCAGCGCATAAAGTCCGATGAGAATGAGGGTGCTTAATACATAATTATTGCCGGAGGCGAGCCAAGGGAAACCGAGCCAGACGGCTGCGCCAGCAAGCAGCAGCAACCGTTTCCGTCTATCCACCACTCGTCTGTACTGCTCCATTCCCATTCTCCGCTCCCCCTATACCCGTTTTCCTGTCATCTTGGCGAACAATCCGTTTGGCATGAAAAACAGCACAAGTAGCAACAGTCCAAAGCTGATCGCTTCTTTGTATCCCGAGGACAAGTATCCTTCCGCAAACGATTCGAGCAACCCGACGAGAAATGCGCCGGCGATTGCAGCCGGCGCATTGGTCAATCCGCCGATCACAGCTGCGATAAACGCCTTCAAACCAATCATGATCCCCATATCATACGAGGCTCCGGAAATCGGGGCGATGACAATTCCCGCCAAAGCCCCAAGCCCCGCGCTGACAGCAATGGCCCCAAGCGACATTTTGCGGATGTCAATCCCCATCAACCGAGCGGCAAACGGATTGATGACACAGGCCGCCACCGCCTTGCCGATATACGTCTGGTTAAAAAACAGATACAAGCCGGCAAAGCTCGCGAGCGAAATGACAATCGCCCAGACGCTTTGCCATTGGATTACGGCTCCGAACACCTCAAGAGCCCCATTCCCAGTAAATGGGCGCAAAGCATACGGATCCGTTCCCCAAATAAGCAAGGCGATCCCACGAAATACAAACGATGCCCCAATGGTTATGATAATCAGCACGGCTGCCGATGAACGGCGCGCCGGCTGAATCGCCAGCCGCTCAAACAGTCCGCCGACGGCCATCGCCGCAAGCATGCTCAAACCGATGGCCGCGGCAAACGGCACGCCATTATTGACCAACGTAATGCAAAACAGCGCCCCTAACATAGCGAAATCGCCTTGAGCTAAGTTCAAAATACCGGTCACGCTGTACGTAATGACAAATCCGAGCGCCACCAACGCGTAAATGCTGCCGATCGTCAATCCGGAAAACAGCAGTTGCACAAACTGGCTCCACGCCTCCATCCACGCCCCCCCTTAGTAACAAGATGAAGCAAAAGGGAATTCGCAACCTATATAAACTTTAACAATTTGTAGCTTTTACAGAGCTATTTGATCGACTGTCGGGTGACCGAACAACGCCGCTTCACAGACCTATACATGGGTTTGGAAGCGGGTGGTTGTTCGGCCTTCCGTCATGCCAAGGCGTGACGAAGAAGCCTGCGGCTTGCCTCCGACAGTCGAAAAAATAGACAGCTGCTTTTTCGTCAAGGATATGGTAAACTTTTTCCTTGCAATCTATATCTATTGTTCTGCGAGCATGAATTTTCCGTCTTGAATTTGCACCATCACCAAACTGTCGGCATCAAGCCCCGTATGATTGTCCTTGGACATATGAAAGACACCCGAGATGCCGACGAAATTTGTTGTATTCTCCAACGCTGTCCGGATTTTTTCCTGATCCGTTCCCCCTTCTTTGATCGCGTTCATCAATAGATGGAAGGCATCCCAAGCATGTCCGCCAAACGTCGTCGGGGCATAGCTGTACGCTTTTTCAAACTGTTCCTTGTATTTTAGCAGCGTTTCTTTTTGCGGATCACTGTCTGGAAGCTGCTCTGCCACCAAAATGCGTCCGGCAGGGAACAATACGCCGTTGGCTGCCTCCCCGGCCAAGTCAATAAAGCTTTTCGTGCCGATGCCATGGCTTTCAACAATCGGAACATCAATGCCCAACTGGCGGATGTTTTTCGTGACGACCGCCGATTCCTGCGCTGTTCCCCATACGATAATGGCTTGCGGATTCGCTTTTTTCACCTTTGTCAACATCGCTTTCGCATCATCGACCGTTGCCTCAAACTCCTCTTCGATGACGGCTTTCACCCCATATTCCGGGGCATAATGCACAAACTCTTCATGCCCGCTCGTTCCATAGGCATTGGCGACATTCAGCCAGGCGACGTTCGTCCATCCTTTCTCTTTTAGAAAACCAAGCAGCTTCTGAATGACGATATTGTCCCCTTGAGCGGTTTTAAATGTCCAATGACGTGAGGATCCATCGCTTGGATTGACGATTTGTTTGCTTGCGGCGAGGGAAATGTACGGAATGCCTGCTTTTTCAATGAGTGGAATCATGGCTAAGGAGTTGCCGCTGATCGTGCCGCCAATAATGGCAGTGACTTTGTCTTGTTCGATGAGTTTTTTCGTGGATAATACGGCCTCGTTTTGGTTGGACTTGTCATCATAGGCAATCAGCTTGATTTTCTTTCCATCAATGCCGCCTTGATCGTTCCATTGCTTCACCAGCATCTTGACGGTCTCCATCTCCGGTTTGCCAAGCGGAGCCGCCCCTCCGGAGGCCGAAAAAATGGCGCCAATTTTGATTTCATCCTCTCCTCCCGATGTCGCCGTCTTCCCGCAGGCGGCAAGGAAAATGAGCAACAATGCCGCCATCAATAGAGACATTCCTTTTTTCATCTTTTTTTGCCCCCCTTTTATATTGACAACGCTTTCAAATCATCGTTCTTCCGCCAGGCCTCCACCCGGCGGAAGAAGATCAGCGCCGCCGCTTAAACGCTTCGGCGGTGTTTATTTTGTGTTGACGAACGTATTGTTCGATTTCATGCGGCGGCGCCTGTTCACGCAACAGGCGGATAATCTCTCTATGTTCTTCGATCGATGCTTTTGCCCGCTGCGGAACAAACGTGAATCCATATGCGCGGATGCGCTTCATCCGCTGCCAAATTTGCTTGATTTGTTCTTCTAAATATGTGTTGTTGCAATGGGCATAAATCAAAGAATGAAATTCATAGTTCAGCTCGCTGAACCGTTCAAGCTCCAACTCTTCAAGCGCCCGCTCCATCCGCTCGTTCAACTGCTCAAGCTCGTTGATCGCCTCCTTCGTTACATTGGTGGAGCTGAGCGCAGTCGCATAGCCTTCTAAGACAGCCAACACGG
The DNA here is from genome assembly GCF_002042905.1 of Geobacillus sp. LEMMY01. NCBI lineage: Bacteria > Bacillati > Bacillota > Bacilli > Caryophanales > Anoxybacillaceae > Geobacillus > Geobacillus sp. LEMMY01. The sequence goes on along the minus strand of NZ_MVKA01000025.1, from coordinate 31,558 downwards.
ATAACGTTTCGACATATTCTTTTTCGTTAATGGTGCTGACAACGGCGCCGGCATACGGCTTGAACTCGACAAACCCTTCCGCCTCGAGTTGGCGGATCGCCTCGCGCACCGGGATGCTGCTTAACTCATATTTCGCAACCTTTGCATAATATACAAAAAATAACCAAAATATTCGCATAAAAATAAATTTTTATACAAATATTGTAAAATAACTAATTTTTATTCACTCAAATCAGGCTTATTTTGAATTTTTATTCAGGGTGCGAAATGTGAGGCTTAACCCAAGCTCGCGGGCGATTTGATCGATGACGACGCGGTATCCCGGGCCATAAACGCCGCTTTCAATGCGGGACAAAATATACTCATACGCCAACTGTGTTTTGTTTTTCGCTTTCGTTTCCATACATTTATCATATATCACATAATATATGTTGACCAGCTGTTATTTCTGTTCTGCAGACAAAGCGGAAGGCGGCTTCGCCTTGCCGAACGAAGGGATTGGCGGGTCACCGACCGCGACGTGGACGACTTGCACTTCCGTATAGAAATCAAAGCTGTAATGCCCGCCTTCGCGGCCGATGCCGCTGTACTTCGTCCCGCCAAACGGGATGCGCAAATCGCGGACGTTCGGCGAGTTGACCCACGCCATCCCGCTTTCGATCGCTTGAGCGACGCGGTGGCCGCGCTTCATATCGCTCGTCCAGACGTATGCCGCCAGCCCGTATTTCACATCGTTCGCCAGCCGGATCGCCTCTTCTTCATTCACAAACGACATGACCGCCATCACCGGGCCGAAAATTTCTTCCTGCGCCACCCTCATGCTGTTATGGCAGCCAAGCAGCAGCGTCGGCGGCACAAAATTGCCTTTTTCCAACCTTTTCGGAACGCTGGGGGCATAGACGTCCGCCCCTTCTTGCTTGGCGATGTCAATATAGCGGTTCACCCGCTCCCAGTGAGCACGGTGAATGAGCGGGCCAAGCTCGGTCGTCGGGTTCATCGGGTCGCCGATGACGATGCGGTCGACGCGCTCTTTGAGCCGGGCCACAAATTCGTCGTAGATCGACTGCTCGAGCAGCAGCCGCGAGTTGGCTGTGCACCGTTCGCCATTGAGCGAAAACATCCCCCAAACCGCCGCATCGAGCGCCCGTTCGAGATCCGCATCGGCGAACACGATGAGCGGCGACTTGCCGCCGAGCTCCATCGATGTTTTTTTCAACGTCGCGGCGCTGTTGCGGATAATTTCCATGCCGGTTGTCGTCTCTCCGGTAAACGAGATGAGGCGCACATCCGGGTGGGCGACCAACGCGGCGCCCGCCGTTTCACCAAACCCATGCACGACATTGAACACACCGGCAGGCAGCTCGGCTTCATCGATGATTTCCGCCAGTTTATTCGCCGTCAACGGAGACCATTCCGCCGGCTTCAAGACGACGGTGTTGCCGGTGGCGAGCGCTGGAGCCACCTTCCACGTTTCCAGCATAAACGGCGTATTCCACGGCGTAATGAGCCCGGCGACGCCGACCGGTTTATAGACCGTATAGTTCAAAAACTGCCCATTCACATGGTACGCCTCGCCGACAAGGCGCGTTTTCACCATTTCTGCGTAGAAGCGAAAGTTTTCCGCCGCGCGGGCGGCTTGCTTTTTCGCCTGACTGATCGGAATGCCGGTATCAAGCGCCTCTAAATAGGCGATGTCGTCCGCATACTGCTCAATCAAGTCAGCAATGCGGAAAAGGTAACGAAGGCGCCGTTCGACCGGCATTGTCCGCCACGGCCCGTGATCAAACGCCTCTTTCGCCGCCCGGACCGCCGCGTCGATGTCTTCTTTCCGCCCTTCGGCCACTTCGTTGATCGGTTCGTTCGTAAACGGATTGATGTTGTTGAAATACGCACCGGCCGCCCCTTCCACAAACTGCCCATTGATATAATGAAGCACTTTTGGTTGCACTGCCATTCGTTTCCCCCCGTTACCGCTGCGTCCGATAACGCGCATGAATGTTGTTGTGTTTATACGTCCCCGCCTCGTTGAATTCATACAGCTCAAGCGACAGCGCCAAATAGCGTTTGGCGAACAGCGGGGCGAAATGGTCTTTCATCACGGCAAACAGCTCGTCGCCGACTTCTTTTTTCACCTGTTCCGGGCGTCCGGCGCCGATTTTCAGCGTCCCGTGCACAAACGCATCGTCTTCGGCCCCATCAGCCACATAGTACTCGTCAAGCCGAATGGCGCGCGAGCGGATGCCGCCGACGGGAAACCAATCGCTCCGCTTGATCAACACGCTGTGAATTTTTCCAAGCAAGCCGCGAATATCGGCCTCTTCGCCGAGATTGGCCGTGTATTCCAAAATAAAGTGCGGCATCATTCCTCCTCCTTTGGCTAGACGATGTAATTGATCAGCCGGCCGATGCGTTCGATTTCGGCCACGACTTCATCGCCGGGCTGGACGTTCACCGCCCCTTTCGGCGTGCCGGTCAAAATCACGTCGCCAGGCGCGAGCGTCATGAATTCGGTGATGTACTCAAGCAAATACGGGATCGAAAAAATCATATCGCCCGTATATCCTTCCTGCACAACCGCCCCATTGACATACGTCCGCAAACGAAGCGCCATCGGATCGCCGACTTCCTCATGGCTGACGATCCACGGGCCTAGCGGCGTCGTCCGGTCGCGGTTTTTGACGCGGAAATTCGGCCGGTAGTAATTTTCCAAGTAGTCGCGAACAGCGTAATCGTTGGCAATCGTGTAACCGAAAATGTAGTCGTACGCCTGTTCCGCTTTCACCCGGCTGGCTGGGCGGCCGATGACGACCGCGAGCTCGCATTCATAATGCATCATGTTGACCCCCTCCGGGCGAACGGTTCGGCCGCGATGGCCGATGAGCGTATTTTTCCCTTTGAAAAATAAAAGCGGCTCTTTCGGCGCAACAAAAGACAATTCGCCGGCATGCTCGGCATAATTCAATCCAAGCGCCACGATCACTCCCGGCTCCACCGGGGGAAGCCACATCACTTCAAGCTCCCCGACGATCGTTCCGTCCGGCAGGCGGAGGCGGCCATCGTCGAGCGGCTCGGCTTCGGTCACGGTTCCGTTCCAGGCCACACGCGCCCGCCTCATCATTCATCGCCTCCTTGTTCCAGGGCGATTTCATTTTCCAACACACCGATCCTTTCGATTTCGATGCGCACCACATCTCCTGCTGTAACAAGCGGCGCATCGGCCGGCCAGCTGAAAAACAGCACATCGCCTGGGTAAAGGGTCATAAATTCGGTCACCTCAGCGAGCCATTGTTCGACTGGAAGGCGAAAGCGGCTCGGGTCTGCACGCTGGACGAGGCGCCCGTTGACGTATACGCGTGCGGTCAAGGATGACAGCGGCGCCGCTTCCTCTTTCGGCACAATCCACGGGCCGACTGGGGCGAACCCGTCGCGCGCCTGCTCCTTCACCGCCGGGCGGTGCCGCTGCTCGTGTGGAATCGACAGATCATTAACGATCGTATAGCCGAATACAAAATCGAGCGCCTGCTCGCGCCGCACGCGCGCCGCCGTCCGCCCGATCACCAGCCCGAGCGCCGGAGCAGCCTGAAGATGCTTCACCCCACGAGGCAAAAGCACCGGACGCCGATGGGCGTTGATGGTGTTCGCCGGCTTCATATACAGCACCGGGCCTTCCGGCGGCTTTTCATACGGCGGGGCGTTCATCTCTTTTGACAGCGCCGCCCACTCCTTTCCATCATTCAGCGCCACCCCGTACATCGCCCCGCCAATAGGCGCGTCCCATTCCAATTCATCGATGCGGTGCGTCCGCCCGCCAAACGACACCGTCCCGCCGCGCGGATCCGCTTTTGCCTCCATCGCCCGCCTCATGCCGGCCAGACGCAAGCGCACATTCGCCATCGCTTCTCCTCCTCATCTGTATCGATGCCATTTGAAGCTTTACCATTTGCAGCTCTTACCGAGCATTTGATCGCGCTTTGGCGTGACGGAGAAGCCTACGGGCTTACCCTCGTCAGTTGAAAAATGGACAAGCGATTTTTCCGTTTTTCGTTGCATCTCATATGCCTGCTCCCAGGCGTGTTGATGAACCAATCAAAACCAGTTGAGAAAGCACTGTTCCCGGCTTTTCTGCCGCCGTCGGCAAGCGGTTCGCTTGCCGACTGGGCATGCAGCCGCATGCCCTCCTCGAACAAGAACGCTTTGCGGGCAAATGGCATTTGCCCACCGGCGTTCTTGTTCGAGGGAAGAGGCAGAAAAGCCTGTGTTCAGCCGTATGATGCTGTGTTTTTAGTAAAATAATGGATCATCAACACTCGTGGCCTGCTGCATGCGCCTGTTTTATGTCGTTTGCCGTAGCTCTTCGTGCTACAGCTCTTCGTGCTGCGGCGTCGTTTCTGCCAGCAACCCGTATTTGACGAGCGTGCGGCGGATGTGCTGTTGGTGTTCTTCGCTTGGCAAATCGAGCGGCAGCCGGAGCTTCGGGGTGATTTTCCCCATCATGCCGAGCGCTGCTTTTACGGGCCCGGGGTTCGTTTCGATGAACAGGACATCATTTAATTCCATCAATTCAAAATGAAGATCTTGCGCCCGCTTGACATCGCCGGCAAACCAAGCGTCGTGCAGCTCGGCCACTTTATGCGGCACGACGTTCGCCGTCGCGCTGATCGATCCGGCTCCGCCGATCGCCAGCATCGGATAGCACAAAAGCTCGATGCCGGAAAAGAGAAGGAAATCGCGTCCGCAATGCCACAACACCCGGTTGACATGCTCAAAGTCTTTGTTCGACTCTTTCACCCCGATAATGTTCGGACAATCCTCGGCGAGCCGCGCCAACGTTTTGACTTCCAAATTGACCGCCGTCCGCCCCGGAATGTTGTAGACGATGATCGGGATATCGACCGCCTCGGCCACCGCCTTAAAATGTTTATACAGCGCCTGCTGGGACGGACGGTTGTAATACGGGACGATGACCATCGCGGCATCGGCGCCAATCTCCTGTGCAAATTGGGTCAGCTCGATCGTTTCCGCATGGTTGGTCGAGCCCGTCCCCGGCACGAACGGCACCCGCCCCGCCACCGCTTTTTTCGCCGTTTCCATCACCTGTTTTCGCTCTTCAAGCGTCAGCGAGCTCGGCTCTCCCGACGTTCCTGTAACGGAAATGCCGTGCGTGCCGCTTTCAATATGCCAATCGATGAGCGCGGTCAACGCCGCAAAATCAATTTTTCCTTCTTCATCAAACGGCGTGACGACCGGCGCGATCGAGCCGCGCAGCCGTTCTTTCGCCTCGCGGTATGCCATCCCCTTGCCTCCTATTGACTCTATTTTTCTGAATCTTACCTATATTGTACACAAAATCATATATGAAATCAACGATAAAATCATATATAATTGTGATCCCGAAAACCGCCAGCAGAAGGGCTGCGGTCCTTTTCTAAATCAGGAAGGTCGGTTTCCGCTTCGCCAATGTCGGTTCGTTCGGCTCGATCGGCTGGCCGCTGTGAACGTCAAGAACGACGGACGCCTCTTCAAACCAGCTGTCCGGCGCCGCATGCCCCCAGAACGTTTGCCGGCGCGGATCGTCCAAATCCCAGCGGATCGGCGGAAAATCGGGGTCGCTCGTCAAATAATCGCCGTTATACAGCTCAATTCGGTGGCCATCTGGATCGCGCAAATAGACAAAGAAGGCATTCGACAATCCGTGACGGCCCGGCCCGCGTTCAATGTTCGGCGCATATCCGGCCGCCGCCAGCACATCGCACGCATGGATCAGGCTGAGCGGGTCCGGCAGCCAAAACCCGATATGGTGAAGGCGCGGCCCTTTTCCGTTCATCAGCGCCAAATCGTGGACGTTTTGCTTCCGATGCAGCCATGCAGCCCATAGCTTTCCATCCTCTGTTTCCGTATACTCCGAGCAGGCAAAGCCCAAACCATGGACATAAAAGTCGTACGCGTTCTTTACATCCGTCACCGCGCAGTTGAAATGATCGATGCGCTGCACGCGGGCGCCGCGGTGCAAGTCATACCGCTGCAAAAGCCGCTCCGTTTTCTCCATATGAGCGAAAAACTCAAGCGGCAGCCCGGACGGATCTTGCACGCGAAACGCCCTTCCGACGGCGCGCTGGCTCCCGTCTTCCAGCCATTTCGGCTGCAGCGTTTGCGCCGCAAACCATTCATAAAGCGCTTCCAACTCCTGCTCGGAACCGACTTTGTAGCCAAGCGCTTCGACCGCGGGGCGGGGCGCCTTTTTCAATAGAAGGCTATGATGATGATATTCTTCAAGTCCACGCAAATACAGATGGCTCTCATCCGCTTCCGTCACGACAAACCCAAGCACCCGTTCGTAAAAATCGCGGGCGGCGGCCAAATCGGTCACATGCAGCACCGCACGGGCGCAGCGAATAATGGAACATGTCATCGCTCTCTTCCCCCTTTCGCAATATTCCTCCATCCAGAGTCAGGCGGCCGACAGAAAGAATCTTTCTTTTCTGCTGGCGAACATGGAACAAAGCCTTCCTTGTTGCTGGCCAAATCCCTTCGCTTCAAACATCTCGCAACATGCCCGGATCAGCCAGCTTGCGCGCCGTTGCGCCCGCCTTTTTTGATCGGCGGCAACCTTGGGAAACGCCGCAGCGGGCGATCCTCCGCCACTCCTCAACCGTTCCAACACCCGCCCGTGTTTGCGAGCGTCCGAATGAACGGTCAATGCTTGTTGTCAGCAGGAATGAACACGCTTTTGGCGCCGCGCAGAAATTCGCGCACGAACTGTTTATACGGCTCTTTTTCGTAGCCGTCAAAATACGCCATCCCCATCCGAACCGGATCGCCGAAAAAGTAATATTCGTAATGCGTCTGTCGGGCTCCGAACGCGCTCATCGTGAGATCCCAGGCGAGCCGGAACAGCTGGACGCGTTCATAGCCGTCCACCGTCGCCCCTTGCATCGCTCGGCTTACAATCTCGCCAATTTCTTCGTTGTGGAAATCGGCTTCGGTCGGAATCGCCATCAACCCCGATGCTCCTAAAATGCGGATGATCTCCGAAAGCCGTGGATAAATGCGCGGATACCAGTTGCGCGCGGCATCGAGCGCGGCAAAATCCGGCGTCATCGTTCCCCAGCGGTCTCGCTTCGCATTGTGCTCAGCCCGGTACAAGTGGCTTTTCATCGTCTCGAGGACGAGCATGATTTCCGCCCCTTTGTCTTTCACATGCTGGAACTCGCCGATGCCGATTGCTTCGATCAGACAAAGCGTGACGCCGAGCAAAAACTCCGTTTTGACGATGTTTTTCGCCACCACTTGATGGGACATATGAATGACCGCGTTCGTCTCACGGAACGTCCGGTTGCAAATCGACGAATTGCCGCAAACAAACACGCGCTCCCACGGCACAAACACGTTTTCAAACGAAACGATTGCATCGCCCTCTTCAAAGCGGGACGCCAGCGGATGGTCCCACGCACTCCGCCCGTAGTCAAACGCCTCGCGGCAAATGAACTTTACGCCCGGCGTATTGTTCGGAATAGCAAAGGCGAGCGCGTACGGGTCTTCACCGGCTGTCGATTTTTTCACGGTCGATGGAAACACTAAAATTTCGTCCGTAATCCCGCCTTGCGTCGCCAACAGGCGGATGCCGCTGACGATGATCCCGTCTTTTCGCCGTTCCACCAAATGGAGCGGCACATCGGCATCGTTTTGTTCGTGAAGCGCCTTGGCGCGGTTCATTTGCGGATGGATGAGCGTGTGCGTCAAGCTGATGTCGTTTTCACGCGCGTACTCATAGTAGTTTTTCGCGTTTTCGGCAAACATCGGGTCATCTTCGGCAAATAGATCATTGGCGACGCCCATGGCCATGACTTCCGCGTTTAAATAATCGGGAGAACGGCCCATCATCCCCGCCGACATACGCGCCCACTCTTGCGTCGCCTCGCGGCGGGCGATGAGCTCGTCAATGGTTGTCGGCTGAATGAACGTCATGCCGACGAGCTGCCCGGTTGTCGGCGACCGGTACAACATTTTCTCCGGCTTTTCATATTGCCGGTCGTAAAGCGCCGCCATCGAACGGACGACGTTGCGGAACGCCGGATGAACGGTGACATCCTCAACTTTTTCCCCGTGGATGTACACGCTGCTTTTCGCCCGCTTGAGCCGCTCCATATACTCCTGACCCGTTTTGGCCGGCATTTTCATTCCCCCCGTTTTCACGTATAATAGATAAGGAAGCGCTATCATTCAGAATGTTCAAAATTAATATAACATATGATTTCATATATGAAAAATACAAAAATGATCAACCATCCTATACGAAAAAGATATGGAAGCAAGAGAGGAGGCACGGCCATGATCGATGTGAAACAGCTGAAATATTTCGTCACGATTGCCGAAGAAGGGCAAATCACCAAAGCGGCGCAAAAGCTTCATATCGCCCAGCCGCCGCTCAGCCAGCAGCTGAAGCAGCTCGAAGAAGAGCTCGGCGTTCCTTTATTTGACCGGAAGGCGAAAAAAATGGAGCTCACCGCACCGGGCAAAGCGTTTTACGAAAAGGCGAAACAACTGCTGCGCCAGCTTGATGACGCCGTAGCGGAAGTAAAAGAAATCGAAGAGGGAACGGCGGGAACGCTGTCGATCGGCTGCGTCAAATCATGCTTTTACTATTTGGCCCAAGCGATCCGCCGATTCCATGAACAGTTTCCGAACGTGACCTTTCATCTCCGTGAAGGAGATACGTTTTCCATTTGCCAGCTGCTTCAAGAGCGGCACATTGACATCGGCATCATCCGCCTGCCGATCGACTCGGCTGATTGCGACGTCATCCGTCTGCCCGGCGAACGTTATGTCGGCGTGTTGCCGGCGCAATGGAAAACCGGCCAAACCGCGTTATGCATGCGCGATTTTGCTGATTGGCCGCTTCTCCTTCTCCACCGGGTGCACGGCGCCGGACAGTACGAGCGGGTCATCGAGGAATGCCGTCGCCATGGCTTTGAACCGAACGTTCTATGCGAATGCCCGGACGCGACCATATTGCTCTCCCTTGTCGCCCAAGGCCTCGGGGCCACCATTGTGCCGCAATCCACTGTAGCCTTGTTTCGCCTCCCCGGCATCAAGGTGCTTGAGATCATCGACTCTTCCATGACAGCGGAAGCCGCCGCCATCCTCGACCGACAACGGTATTTGCCGAAAAGCGCCCGAACATTCCTCGACGTGCTCCAAACCGCTGCGGCCCGCGCCGCCGGCGGACAACATGAAGAAAGATAGCGATTCCTCCAATCGTGGACGCTCAAGTGAAGGGAAAAAACAACATTGGCGTCATCTCTTCGTTGCGCCGCACTTTTTGTTCAACGACCGGCTTTCCAAAAAAAATCAGGCGCCGTTGGGCGCCTCATCACAACCCTGCCGACCGCTGCAGCCGCTTGGCGATTTCGAAAAAATCTTCGGCCGAAATCCCGGGGGCGAATTCTTCCGGCACTTCGTCCAAATCGGGGATCGCCCCCCCTTGGGGCGCTCCTTCGACCACCTCGAGCGGCTGTCCATCGCTTGGATGGGTTCCTTGCCAAATGCGGACGATTTCTTTGTAATAGCGATCGCTGAACGTATAAAGCCGGCGGTGGACGCCTTGATCCTCATACTTTCTCGCCTCGTCGAACACACGGTTATCCAACTTCGGGATCGGCAGCAGTTTCGTCACATCGACCCCCGTAGCCACTTCGATCGCTTTGGCGTACGCCAAAATATGAACGCCCCCGCGCACAAGCAAGTAGCCGATCATCTCGCGGGCGGTAGGATGGTCCGTCATTTCATAGACGCGCATTTTATGCGTGCGCGCTCCGCATTCAAGGAAAAAGTTGTGAAGCAAATCCAAAATCAAGTTGCCGCTGTTGAACACGTACTCCCCCGTCCACGCCTTCCCCATCGAATCGCCGGGAAACGCCGTCTGCGCCGTCGCGATAAAATGATACGTATTGCGCTTGTCTTTCGCATCCTTCATCGGCGCTGTATCCGGATCACCCGGATGGGTGGAGCCGGTCAAGCAAAGGTTGATCGCATTGGACACGAGCTCCACATGGCCAAACTCTTCGGCGGTGATGCTCGCCACCAACTCGTAAAACGGGCGCAGCTTCTTTTTTTGCCGAAAATTGAATGACTGAAACAAATAATTGTTTAACGTCGACATTTCTCCGAAACGGCCGCCAAGCAGCTCCTGGACAGCGGCAGCCGCATTGGGGTCCGCGTACTTCGGCTTCGGCAATTCGATCGCCAGCCGGTCGATCCGCTGAAATACCACGACTCTTTTCCTCCTCTCCATTAATTGCTGAGGCGAACAGACACCACTTGCGCCAAGCGGATGTAATAAACCGCCTGATGCGCCGAGATGACGATATGGTCCGGCTTCACATCCCTCACAGTTCCTTGGATCGAACCGCGGACTGTTTCCACCACCACTTCTTTGCCGTTCAAAGCTTGGAAAGCGTGGTACACATACGGGTCAACCAGGGCAATGAGCTGCGGTGACGAAGCATGGGACGCGTAGGGCTGGTTCATTCTCATTTCCTCCCTTTTGATGCGCTGAAGAAGATTCCCTTTTTATCCATATGCCGCCCCATGCAGAACATGACAAAAAAACCCAACGTCGAGAAAAGAAAGCGGCCTGATGCTCAAGGACATTCAAGCCGCTTCCAAAGATGTTTACGCCGCTAGAAAGCGGCGAATGCTCGGAATCTTTTGCACAACAAAACGATCAAACAGCCAAATTGCGGCGAGCGACAAAGCAAATAGAGGCATCACGACCGCCGCGGCGATCATGCCGCCCCACACCGTTTTCGCCGCTTGAGGGTCTTTCACCCTCGCCGGAGCGCCGAAACCGTCTTTCGGCTTGCGCTTGCGCCACATGACAAAGCCGCTGACGCACAAAAACACAAGCCCGAGGCAAAAAACGAGATTGACGAGCTGATTGGCCAGCCCAAACAACCGCCCTTCATGGAACGCGATGCCAATCGTAATCGCTTTGGCCAATGCGCCGTAGTCGGAAAAGCGGACATCGCTCAGAACCCGTCCCGAATATTGGTCAATATGCAAGGTGGCGTTATCCCACGGCTTCGTCTTCGATGTCGCAACGGTAAACACCCCTTTCGGCCCTTGCGGCAGCGAAATGGTGAACGGCTTTTTCACCTTTTTCGCCTCCGCGATCGCATACACCTCATCGAGCGACAACGAAGCCGCCTTGCGCTTGCGAACAGAAGGCACAGGCAGTTGTTCGGCCGCCCATGGCACGTCTTGCGCCACTTCTTTGGTGACCACTTTCGACTCCGGCTTCGGTCCGAAGCTGAACGCAAACGGCGGATACCCGGTGTTTGTCGCCGTCGCCACGCGGTTGATGACCTCCCCCATGACCCCTGTCCACGGCATCCCTGTCACAATGAGCAGCAAAATACCGATGCTCAACCATATGCCTGTCACTGCATGCCAATCGCGCCAAGCCAACCGTTTTTTCGCCCGCCAGCGCGGCCAAAACGTCCCGAGAACAGAGAATGATTGCCGCGGCCACCAAAGATAGAGGCCCGTGGCAAGCAAAATGAAGCCCCAACAAGCCGCCAGCTCTACAAAACGGTTGGCCGCCGTTCCGCCAATCAATAGCTCGCTGTGGATTTTTTTCGCGATTTCCGTCCAATTCTCATCCGCGCGCAATGTCCCTTGAATCTCCCCGGTATACGGATTGACAAAGGCAAACACCATTTCTCCTTTGTCCATCATCCCGATTTTCACGGTCCGATTCGCTTCCTTCTCAAGCGTCACAGAGACAACGGAATCATGCGGATATTTCTCCTTGACCCGTTCCGTCAGCTCAACGAGAGACAGCCTTTTTTCCCCAACCTTGTCCACCTCGTACAAATGGCCGTACAGAGCCGATTCGATCTGCGGCTTAAACAAATAGACGGCCCCGCTCAACGCCAAAATGATCAGAAACGGCGCAAAGATGATCCCAGCATAGAAATGCCACCTCCAGACCGCCGCATACATCGGCCGCTGTTTGTCCGCCGCCTTCACCGTTTGTTCCACAGTTTTCCCCCCTGCCATGTTTTCATGTTTTTCAGTAGGCAGTATAGAACAAAACTGTGTCCAAACGGTGAGCAATCGGCGAAAATGGTGTGAAATGAAACAGCCGGACAGACCGGTCCGCCTCGTCATCCAATCAACCCAAGACGCAGCGCTTTCGCCACCGCTTCCGTCCGATTTTTCGCGTTGAGTTTCCTTAAGGCGCTGGAAATGTAGTCGCGCACCGTAAATTCGCTCAAATAAAGCTGACAGGCCGCTTCCAATGTCGAGGCTCCGTCCGCGAGCAGCTTCAAAATCTCGATTTCTCTTGGCGACAAGGATTCAGCCATCCCTTCCCATTCTTTTTTTGGCGCCTCGATCCATTTCAGCAGCAACTCCCCCGCGCTTTGGCCAAATTTCATCAGCGCGGGAAACAGGCGGCGGTCAACGTCAAAGAAGCGGCCCGGTCCACGGTCGAGAACGACGCCACCAATCATTCGCCCTTCCGTCGGCACATACACTGGGACGATCACCAACGAGGCCAAACCGAACGGATCCACATACAGGCGCGGAAACTGTTCGCTCGCCCTCGGCACGTAAATCGGGCGAAAATGGCGAAATTCATGCACTTCCGCTTTCAATTTCCCCACGCTTTCTTTCAACATCGGAATGCTGTCCAATTCCACGCGCAAACGCTGGATTTGCCCGTTGTCCACCCCATGTCCGCACAGACCGATGGCTGTGCTCTCCCGATTGACAAATTGAAACAGCGCGCACCGGTTGAAAGGAAGAAAATAGGAAAAACCAAAACAAATATGCGCTGCCGATTCCTCAAACGTTTGCGCCTGCAAAATCCATTCGTTGAACAAAATGACGGCATCTTTCCACAACGATTCCTTCTTCCACGAAGAACGATCGCCGCTTTTGAATGATTGTTCATTCACTTCATACAACAGCCATTCATTCCATTTGAAAAACAAATACCGCACGGCTGGGTGTAGCGCAGCGGCCGCTGACGCATGCGCCTTCAACACTTGATGAACCGTATTTTCCATTAAATTCAGAGAAAAGATGATCATCTCCGGATGAAACGCCGCGATGCGCTCAAGATGCCCATCCGCTGAATGTTCGCCCCCGTACGGCAGCAATCTTGCTTGAACGAATGCGCACAGCGCGAAAAACACCTCTTGAACCCGCGCATTCCGCTTGCCAAGCGCTTCGCCGATCCGCTTCCATTCCCGGTTCAATTCCGCCTCATACATGTGCAAGATGTTCGCCGCTTCGTGCAGCAAACGAAGCAAATGATCGTTTAATTCCTTCGACATCCCCATCCTCCCCCCGCATCCCCGCTAGTTATCGACTACTTTGATCATCTACTTTCTTAATTCGATCGGTCAATTCCTTCTTTTGCCCGTCACGGTTGTCCAAGAGCACTTAAAAAATCCGACAAACATAGGGATTTAATGGAATGTATAATTGTCATAAAATTTAAACAGATTCACTAAAGCGCTTACAGCGCTTATCATTCAAAAAAAGGGGGAGGAGAAACGCCATGGAAATGGCAACAAAACCGGTCATCATTGGGGGGCGTACAGCGAAAAAGCCGCTGATCGCCGCACTGTTGGGAGGGTTCCTGCTTCTCGGAGCCTTGCTGTCGATCTTCGGGCTGACAGGCGTCGCCTATGCCGTACCAATCAGCGGGGTCGGCGAATTTACCGTTCAATTTGACAAACTGAATGGCAGCGGGTTTAAAATGTACGGCGGCGTGGCGGAAGCAGGCAATGCGCCGCAGACGCCGGTCTTCGTCAATGAAATGGATAAAGCGACGATTCAAGGTCTTCGGATTTCGAAAGACTTCCCGGCCTTGGGCATTCGCGTCGTCATTGTCGCGAGCGAGCCTGTCTCCATTGACGGCCTCGTGCAAAAAGCGACGCAAATCAACGGCAACATCTCCTTCGGCAGCTTGACGATGAAAGAAAGCTATGTCGGCGATACCAGCAACCCAGTCGAGAAAGCGGCCAAAGAATTCACACAAGGAGCCGACAGCATTACGATCGAAAACGGTGATATCAAAACCGTCTACTTATTCCAGCAAAAAGTGTCGCTGCCGGGCATGAAAGTGTACTTTGAAAAACTCAACTAATTTCAGTAAGGATGAGAAACATTGGGCATCATTCGTTCTAGCTGGCAGGCGTTCGGTCGCTGGCGGAAACGCCGCCCGTTTTGGGGGGCAACGTTTCTCTTGTTATCAAGCCTTGTGATTTTATGGATTCCGATGCAGCTATACGAAATTTCTCTCGTTCCCGGAAGCATGGTCTTTTCCGGTTTTTTCCTTGGCGGCATGGTCATGTTGATGGGGATTCTTTCCTACGCCATGCCGCGGCTGTCGACATTGCTCGGCATCATCGGCATGTTCAGCGCGATTTTATCGATTATGGGCGCCTTGGGGGGATTTTTAATCGGCACCATTCTCGGCATCATCGGCGGAGCGCTTTGCATCGCCTGGCGCCCGCAATGGGCCGAAGCCGACACTCCTGCCGCTCATCGTGAAGCAGCGGCAGACAAAGAGCCATCCGCCGCAACCGACTAACAGGCGCCGATCGCTCGGCCGAACGAAGCGAAATATTCGCTCGTTCGGCCTTCTTTTTTTATCTCTTTTTTCCCCCCGAGTTCGACAGTCACTAGGCAAACAAAATGCCTCTCGCCCCTTGATACAAAAGGGATCGGAGGCATTTGGGCACACTTCGGGCGTGTATCTAGGCGCGAGGATGGATGCCTAGGAGTCTGTCCGACGGATCGATTTTTGAGGTTACACCTTAAGGCATGAAGTTCTGTTTTTGCCAATTTTTTGTTGATCTTGGGGTTCAAAAACTTAATTTTATTTGTTATTTTTCCCCTTTATGCTGCGTTTTTCCGTTTTTGGGCAGACCTCTCCCGTTTATATTGGGTAGACTTTTTGGGGTATTTAGCTGAGTGGAGCTTGCGCAGGTTGTAACTTATTGCCAATAATATAAATTCGCCTGTAACTTTGGCTTCGCGGTAGCGTCAAAAGTTCTATGAAAACTCCACACAGATCATCCCATTGAGCATCATTGGGCATGCGGAGAACCGGATTCGCCCTTGACCAACACCCGCCAAAGGTGCGGAAGAGTCGTCAAGGGCGACGGGGACAAAAAAGAAGACAATAAGAAAGCCGCCCTTGTCTTTACCGAATTTTACCTTTGGCGGTGTTCGGTTGGTCAAGGGTTCGCTTCGCCGAATCCGGCAGGAGTTCTGTTCAACGGGCTCCGGAGGACAAAAAAGTCAGGCCGCCTCTTGTTGGAGAAACGCTTGTGCCATTGCGATGAGCTTCGTCCACCGAGCCGGCATATGCGGAAGATCCGCCAATTCCGGGATGACGACCGGCACCCGGCCTTCGAGCGCGCTATGCGGGCGCAGAAAGTTGAAATACGCCACAAACAGCGTCACAAAGGACACCGAGCCTTCTTCCGCACCGAACCCATGGGTCGGGCGGTAGTTGCCTTTAAAGGTCCGGTTGAATCGCTCGATGATCTGCTTGAGAGGGCGAAACTCTTCCGAGACCGGATCTTCGTTGGTCAGGCCGATCACCTGGCGGACGTCAAACGAAATCCCGTGCTGGGCAAAGAAGTGTTGCGCCAGCAGGTAAATCGGGTTGCCATCCACGACAAACGACAAGTCGTCTGGGAGGGACGGCAGCTTCCGCAGGACATCATCGATGGCCTGAATGGCCGAGAGCGTGTCTCGATGGGGCGAGACGCGATACGACAGCACGATCTTTTTGACGGCATCGAACATAAAGAACAGGTAATGCCAGCGCCCTTTGACGCGAATATACGTCTCGTCCCCGCAAAACGAACCGGACAGCTCATACGGGAACCGGTCGACAAAGGGCTTGATCCAAAGCGCGACGCTGTTGGCGTAGTTGAGCACCGTCTGATGGGAGATCGAGACRCCATGGATGTCCTTCATGGCGGCGGCGGTCTCCCTCGAGGACATCCCAAAGTTGACGTAGTACGTCAACACGAGCCCCAACACGTGCGGCGACGCAGCCAGCCGGGACAAATCGACCTTCGGCTTGATGGGCGACGAGGAAGCCAACGGGAGAAAGTCAAACAAGAACTCTCGAAACAAATACCGCACCTTGAAGGCTTGAGGATCCTGTTGAAACTGTTGGCGCTCCTTCTTCGTCATCCGGCGAAGGTTGGCCTGGTAAAACGGGCAATCGTTGTTCTTGCACTTATAGATGTTGTATTCTTTGCGTTCCTTGATTTTTTCCAGCGTCTTTTTGCAGTGCGGGCAGCGAAAGACCGCTTGCTTGGTGAACCGATTTCGGTGGTTGAACCGGCACTGGCACACTTTGCATTGGTATTGCCCGTTTCCGCCGTTATTGGCGTACAGGTAAGAAGAGGGAGCCTGGCAGCGAGGGCAGGTCAACGAATCCGGAACACGGTGTTTCGCCTTCGCGCGGCGCTGGATGGGCCGTAAAGGACGTCCGTGCTGGGCTTCGTAGTCCGCCAACAGCTTCCGGTAATCAAGGGTTTCCGGCACATCGATGATCGGAAGGTCATCGACCTGAAGTTTCCGGTACGGCTTTTGGATGGGTTCGTCCAAGTCCTCGAGATTCAAGGATTTTCCCAATATCACACCCATCAAATACACAATGATTTGATATTGGGTCTTGATTATTTCGAGCAAATAGGCTAATAATTGAGGTAACAAAGCTTGTCACTCCTTTGTTTTGGCTGTTGAGTGTGTGGTTACCTCAATGATGGCCGAAAACAACGGGGGTGGCAAGCTTTTTTTCTTCCAACCGTTGAAACTCAAGAGAAAACCGTGAGTGTGGAGGATAAACTTTTGACAATACCCTCTACTGAAGAGGGGGAAGAGCTACCGCTAGACCAACGTTTGTTACTAACGGAGGCATGGGAAGCCGATGTCGTATTGACAACGTTCGTCCAGCTGTGCCATTCGATCTTTACCAATCGGAACAGTCCGCTCAGGAAATTTCATAAGCTGGCTGGAAGCATTGTGATCCTCGATGAGGTACAAACACTTCCAGAAAAATATATGCCGCTGATAGGAGCTGTATTGCGGAAAATGGCGGAGTACTATGGAACCAGATTCATCTTAATGACTGCCACTCAGCCGAAATTGTTGGAGCTGGGGGATCGATTGCTTGGTCAATCGTTCTGCAAGCCTATAGAACTATTGCCTAGCCATAGAGAGTACTTCGCTAGCTTCACTCGCACCCAGCTCATTTCCAGGATCGAGCGTAAGAGAAACGCTGAAGATTTTTTCAGCTTGTTTCTTGATACTCGGCAGCCGCATCAATCCGCATTGGTTGTAATGAATACCATTCGTAGAAGCAAGGAGATTTACCAATTGCTGAAAAAGGCTCAGTCGGAAGGGGTATTGCGGAATGTGGAAATTTTCTATTTGTCGACTAATATCGTTCCTTGGCAACGAAGCCAAGTAATCGAGGCAGTGCGGGAGCGATTGGCTGATTCGAAAGGAAATCCTGTGATTTTAGTCTCTACCCAAGCGATTGAGGCAGGGGTCGATCTGGACTTTGACATTGGATATCGCGATCTCGCTCCATTAGAATCGATTATCCAAACGGCGGGCAGGGTGAATCGCCATGGAAAGAAAGGGGAACTTTGCCCAGTGTATGTGATGCGGCTTGAAGAGGATGCACAATATATATATGGCTCCCATCATCTCAATTGGACAAAAAAACTGTTGGAAATGTATCAAGAAGTGCCTGAACCGCTCTTTCCACGTTTGTTGTTTGACTACTATCAGAATTTAGCAAAACATCTTCCCATGGATATCTCACGCGATCTATGGAATGAAGCGATTTGTCGGCTTAATTTGGAAAAACTCAATGAATTTCAGTTGATTGAGACGGACGGAGTGGCTGATGTGTTTATTGAATTGACAGAAGAGGCAACCGAGTTAGCCGATGAGTATGAGCGTGTTATGATGGCGACAAATATGTCTTTTTACGAAAAGAGAGCTGTTCTCCGTCGGATAACAACAACGATGAGCCAATATATGGTTCAAGTAAGGGTCAATCGGTTGGTGGACAGCCAGCTAGCGGAGTTTGCGGCGCGTGGAGGTGTCAAAGCGAATTTCCTTTGGGTGTCTCCCGATCAGGTGGATGCATTTTATGATGTGCAGACCGGTTTTAAAGAGGCTTATTTATATTAGAAGAGCGATTGATAACTGTTTAATTGTCGTCGACCCCCAATCGTGCAAAAATCCCAAGGGATTGACGACAATCTTTTTATGCGCTTGAAGCTTACAGCCATCGAGGATGAGGATTATTGGCAGAATTTTTCGGAGTATGATATTCTGAAAATAGTCTTGGAGGAAAAATCTTGATATATCAAGCATTTTTTGGGGGTTTTATCATACCTATGAGGGATTGAAACAAATCATACACGAGAATCACAAACAAAACATCCCAGGTTTTATCGTACCTATGAGGGATTGAAACCTTTGTCCCGGGAGCAGATAGGGTTGTGGACGAAAAGTTTTTATCGTACCTATGAGGGATTGAAACTTTGAAATAAAAGAATCATTCGAACCGGATGAGTAGGTACAAGACTGTTGGGTTGCAACCAAACCAAAGAAATGATGATGTCGATTCAACAAAG
Organism: Geobacillus sp. LEMMY01; assembly: GCF_002042905.1. Classification (NCBI taxonomy): domain Bacteria; kingdom Bacillati; phylum Bacillota; class Bacilli; order Caryophanales; family Anoxybacillaceae; genus Geobacillus; species Geobacillus sp. LEMMY01. Next base: position 12,860 of record NZ_MVKA01000025.1, on the reverse strand, counting down.
ATATGGAAAAAATATTTGGGAATTTATCATCTCGCGCCGAGGAGACCCCCACTTCCACGCGTGAGCGTAGGTGGGAGAGCGTTCAATGTCCAAGCTTTTGGTTCGTTTGGAGTTGTTTCCATCAGTTGGCTTCACATCATTCGGAAGTAAACGGAGGTTGCAATGCGCTCTAAACTCCGCGATCTTGGTTTTTCCATCGGCACGCTTCCGACAGGGGAGCGCAATCAAATCACCGATGTGCCTGGGGTGAAGGTTGGGCACGTGACGATTCGGGAAGATATGGATGAGCGGACGGTGATCCGCACAGGGGTGACGGCGGTGCTGCCGCATGGGGGCAATTGGTTTTTGGAGAAGGTGCCCGCGGCTTGTTTTGTTTTGAACGGTTTTGGGAAAACGGTCGGGTTGGTGCAAGTTGAGGAGCTTAGGACGATCGAGTCGCCGATTATGCTGACGAATACGTTCAGCGTTGGGGCGGTTTGGCAAGGGACGCTCGAGCATATGCTTGCGATGACGCCGGAGATCGGAGATACGACTGGGTCGGTCAACATTGTCGTCGGGGAATGCAATGACAGCTATTTGAATACGGCGCGGGTGATGGCGGTGACGAAGGAGCATGCGAAACAGGCGATTGCCACAGCGCGCGTCGATATGGAAGAAGGGGCGGTCGGCGCAGGAACGGGGATGATGTGCTTTGGCTGGAAAGGGGGCATTGGCAGCTCATCGCGGATCGCGGGCGGGATGTATACAGTCGGGGCGCTGGTCGTGAGCAATTTCGGCCGGCGCGAGGAGTTGCGGTTGGTGCCGTATGTGCCGCCGTCGTTCGATGAACGGGATGTGCCGCCCGGGTCGATTATGATGATCGTCGCGACCGATGCGCCGCTTGATGCGCGGCAGTTGAAGCGGCTGGCGAAGCGGGCGGCGGTGGGGTTGGCGCGGACGGGAAGCCATGTCCATCATGGGAGCGGCGATATTGTCATCGCGTTTTCCAATGCTTATATGATTCGGCATTTCGCTGATTCTTCCCACCAACCGCTGCCTCCGCTCGTCCGCGACGATGCGCCGCTCATGAATGAGCTGTTCCAGGCGGCGATCGAGGCGGTCGAAGAAGCGATTTGGAATTCGCTCACGATGGCGGAGACGACGACCGGACGAAATGGACGCGTCGGGGAAGCGATTCCGTATTCGTTGCTTCGATGGATCAAATGGACAGAGAAATGAAACGGTGAGAGGAAACGGCTCGAAAGGAATGGTCCTTCGGGCCGTCTCGTTTTTTCTGCCGCGCCTCTTGCCGCTGTGGTTGTCAGTGCCGACTATGGAGACGATGCGTCCAAGCGGCGATCCTCTCTTTCATTTCCTCGCGCCATGCACGGTCATGCGTCGCATACCCGACCAATGCGCCGGTGGCGATCAGAAGCAATCCGGACAAGGCAAAAATCGAGGAAATCGAAAAGAACCCTGCGATCGCGCCGGCGGCGGTCGGGCCGGTCAAGTTGCCGAGGAAGCGGCTGCTGGCGGTGACGCCGAACACGCGGCCTTGAATGCGGCGCGGGCTTTGCGCATTGATGAGCGCTTGAATAGACGGCCATACGCCGCCGACAACAAGCCCTTGCAAAAAGCGCCACACGTACAGCTCATAAATGTTGTCCGTCCATACTTGCGGCAAGGCGAACAAGCCGGACAGCACAAGCAAAATCGGCAGCATGTTGGCTTGCCCGATCCGGTCGCCGAGCTTCCCTAAATACGGCGCGCCGATGATCGTCGCGATGCCGGTGATCGACGAGGCGAGGCCGGATAAAAATGCGAGATTGCTAGAATGGCCGATAAGCGATTGGATAAAAATCGTCATCATCGAGTTGACGCCAAGAACCGCGATTTGCACGAGAAAAGTGGCGATAAATAAGACGGTGAGCGGCCGATGGGCGAACACGTCTTTGAAACTCGCTTGATTCTCTTTCGTCTGCGGCACGACCGGGTCTTTTTCGAGCCAAAAAATGACCGGCAAGAGCGTCAGTAAAATGCAAAGCCCGGTCACGAGAAACACCGGGCGGAAGCCGAACAGGTCGGATAAGGCGCCGCCGATGAGCGGCCCGATGATGTTGCCGGCGATGCTTCCCGTCTGCAGCGTCCCGAGCGCCTCGCCGCTATGGTCTCTCGGCACAACGCGGGCCAAGTATGAAAACGAGACAGTGATAAATCCAGAGAAAAAGCCGACAAGAAATCGGAGAGCAAGCAGCGCCATCGGTGAGGCGGCGAACGCCATGCATCCGGTGATAAGGCCCATGCCGATCCCCGCGCGGATGAGGTTCGCGCGCTGGCCGTACTTATCGGCGAATACCCCCCAAATCGGCGCCATGACAGCGGCTGACACGAACGTGACGGAAAACACAAGCCCCGTCCAGACGCTCAAGGCGTGGTGCTCAGTGACGCCCATTTGCCATAAAAAGAGCGACAAAAAGGGAATGACCATCGTCATCCCGGCAGAAACCATGAAATTGCACAGCCAAAGAACGCGGACGCTTCGTTTCCAGTTCACAGAAGGTCATCTCCTGTATTATTTCGCTTCTCTAATGATTTTACCACGATGGAAAAACAAAGGAAACGATTTTGCTTCTGAACGGGGGAAGCGACAGTCAGGCCGTGCGACGGTGGGGAGCGGCGTCATTCCCCTGAACAAACACCATCCCCCTTGCCTGCCCGGCAAGGGGGTCATCTATGTCAAAGGGGGAGGGGATTAGGCGTTATTGGCTTGGGCTTCTTTCCACTTGGCTAACTCACGTGCGACTTCTTCATCAAATGGCACGGGGGACAACGCAGCATTCGTCCCGAACCGGGCGGCGGCCGCTTCGGCTTCTAAGGCGATGACGCGCTCTTCCATGCGGGCGAAACCGCGCAGCGCCTCATCGGCGGAAAACGAAGCGAGCGCCGTGTCGATTTGTTTCAACGCTTGGGCGGCGTTCACCCGCGCGGCGAGCTCGAGCTGCTTGGCGGCGAGCTCGTCGTACCGCTCGCGCAGTTGGTTCAAGCGATTGGCGACCTCAGCTGTTTTCGCTTTGATGGCTTCGTATTGTTGTTTGTACGCCTCCAGCTTTTTCTCGTACAGCAGTTTATCGCGCAGCGCCAGTTTGGCGACCGATTCTTCGTTGCGCTCGAGCGCCAGTTTCGCTTGGCGGCTTCGTTTCTCAATGGTCGCTTCGGCTTGGGCGATGAGCGTCTCATAGCGCCGCTCGGCGATCCATTGCCGGGCGAGCGCTTGGCGGCCTTGTTCGAGCTGTTGCTCAAGCTCACGCAAGTATTGTTTCGACATTGCGATCGGGTCTTCCCATTGATCGATTTGTTCGTTCACTTCAGCGAGAACGATCGTTTTGATCCGGCGAAAAATGCCCATGTTGTTTGGCCTCCTTTTGTATCGTTTTCTCCCATTCATCCAACCAATCGACGGGAACGGACGGCAGTGCTGGCGCCCATGCTTCGGCGGCAAGCGGATTTCGCGCTTGGCGGCGTCCTAAGGCGTACACGGCAGCTAGCGCCAGCAAGATCAGCACCCATTTCGGCAAGATCGCAGCAACGCCTAAAGCGACAAGCGCCCAACCGATCCAGCGCTTCGACCGCTTCACTGCGAGCCATATCGCCCCAGCGCCCACGAGCAAGAGCGGGATGAGCCACCGCATGAACAAGCCTGCCATCATCCAGCCTTCGCGCGGTCCCATGCCGAACTCTCGATGGTGATGTCCGAATCCACCGTGCACGCCGGCAAATGGAACGCCCGGACGGCCGTGCGCCATCACTTCATGCGGCGTCAGAACATGAAACGCGCTCCATCCAGCGAGAGCAACGAGCGCGATGAATAGAAAAGTTTGTGCCTTTTTCACATCGTCACCTCCTTTTTTCGGCAGTGGACTGGCTTACGGTTTGTATTGTAGAGGAGGAAGGAGAAAATTAGGTGAAAAGCGAACATTTTTTTGAAGGATTTTTGAGTATATCATGAATAGGGGATCCGCCGCGAGATGGACGATGATTTTGGCGGGCATCTGTTTTTTCTGACATTGTGGGGACGAAGGAGGGGAAGACGTGGTTCGGTCGTATGGGCTTGATGTTGGCGGCGCTTTGTTTGTCTTTTTGTTTTCCTTTTTGTTTTCCACGTTTAACGCCGGGTACTATGCGTACGGCTCGTTTCTCGGATTCGCCATCGGCTCGTTGATCGTCGGCTTGGCGAGAATTCGATGGAATCCGCATGCGCGGTTGGGTGGCGCTCTAATCGGTTTGTTCCTCATCATCGCGATCTCTGTCATCATCATCCGCCTGTTTCCCATCGAAATCCGAGATGTCGGAGACTTGGTCATGCCCTATGTCAATGCCATCGTGAATGCGTTGATTTATTTTATGATTATTAACGCCCTCCACCTGTTGCATCGCCTAACACAGGGCAACGCTTCGTTTTGGAAAAAACGCTGAAGCGGCTTATGCAGCTATGATGATTAAAAGGCGCCCCCGTCTGCCTGGAGCGCCTTTTGCTTTCAAGAGGAAGGCAAGCGTGTCGCCCCCCGACCCCCCTAATAAAGTGAATACACGAACCCTAAGTTGATCGGTTTTCTATAATAAATATCTGACCCTGATGAATAGCCGTACGTGAACCCAGCCTCTTTAAGAGCCGAAATGGAAAATGATCCTGTTATACTATAGCTAGTCTTCACTTCAATTGTAGCACTTCCTGATGTCTGCACTTTTGTAGTAGGAAAGGATCCAGTCATTGAAACTGTGTTGGCTACGTCACGAGTCAAATACCAACTTCCTCCACTAGCTTCAGACCACCAGGTGTTCAATACTTTATTAATTTGACGAAACGAATCATATGAATAGATGTAAAGTTGGGTGCTCAATCTAGAAACGGCTGGACCGTCATTTCGTTCGCGATAGACAGTCGAAATCGAATATGTTCCAGATGCATTTGCAACCGATGCATCATTCATTCCAACTGTTTTTGTTGCAACTTGTTCTAGGGGCTGTATAATTTCACCGTATGTTTCTAAAATCTTTCCCGATTTTTTATCGACTAGGCTAATTTTAGTGGAATTCTGATCTTCCGTTCGAACCAAATTTACTTGTGATTTGTCATAATGAATGTCCACAAATACGTTTTTGAGCTTCACTTTGTTCTGAATGAACTGCTCAGCCCCTACACGGGAAGTTGGTGAAAAAAGGGCTATAACCAACAAGAAAACGGACGATAGGAAGCAAAAAGAAAATCTTCTCATAAATCAATCCCCCCTAAATCCAATATTTTATGATTATTATAAACAATAACATTTTTTTGTAAATAAACATTTTTCTGTTATTGTGCTATGATATAATCACAAGACTATTTGCAAGAGAGGCAGGGAAGATGTTGAATAGGGTAATAGAATCTGAGAAGGCGGGTGATGAAACAGAACGAAACAGAACATAAGGTTCAACCATAGTGCTTATCAAACTGAGAAACTTTATAACGCCTGTCTCACCGTTCAAGAACCATCGGTTAAGGAAAACATATGATTCCTCACCCAGTCTTTCATACAAAAGAATACGAAGAATGTTTGATTTTTTGGCAATGTCAACTTTATACATGCGAGGTGAATTCCCTATGAGAAAACTTTATGGTTTGCTGTCTATTCTTCTTTTATGCGTATGCGGAGCAGTGATTTTCTTTCAAACATCAGCAAAAACAGATTTCAATCGAAAGGAGGTAGAAGTCATTCGAGTAACAAGCAGAATGGAGGACTTTTCTAGCATTCATGAAATTCGAGACAAAAGAAAAGTAAATAGAATAATCGAAATTATGAAATTTGTAGAATGGTCAAAAACAGCCAAAGTCGATGAAGGTCAACCCGACTATCGTTTTTGGCTCGAACATCCAAAAACGAAGGACAGGCTATTCAATTACAACATTTGGTTTAAGAAGAATAACACAATGATCTTCGATAAAAAAACAGGAAAATATGGGGTCGTTCCTTCAAAATATGAAACAGAATTGAAACGTTTGCTCAATGAGTAGGCAATGCTTAACAAAGTGGATTATTTGAACGCCAGCTCACATTTCGCACCCTAACAAGGTCAAAACAAAGGATTTTTTATCTCGCTTTTCAGAATAACGTTTTGGCCAACACGACTAGCGATGGCAATCTTTTTTTTTACCATCGTTAGTCGTTCCGTATTATGTTAGACGTAGATGCTCTCATCCATGTCCATATCCGTCAAGTTCAGCGTTAAAAATCGCTCTATCCATACATAGTGTTTGTGCCCATGGGATGAAGAAAAGAATATTTTTCATTTTAGGCATGGGACTGACTCAAAAGGAAGTCTGTCTTCAGAATAGGCGCAAAATATAGTGCTTAAGAATCGGTCGGTGCGTATATATAGAAACGAAAGAGGGTGTCTCGATCCTTTTGGGACACCCTCATTTTTATCAATAGAACTGTAGATGAGCATTTTTCATTACAATAATTTCCATAACCCAACAGACAAACAGGGTACCCCTTAGGCGACATGGAGCTGTTTTTTGATCACATCAATGGGAATATCTTGCTTCGCGGCGTCATAAATGAACTCGACGACGCTGTGGCCTTTCCGTGATCGAAGAAGCTCCAGTCCAGCGGAAAGGTTTTGTTGGGATTCGGCGATGCTGTACACGCAGGAGAGCAGCACCACCGCCCAATACCGTTTCACCGCCCGAATGTGGCGAACGCGGTATCCATCAAGCTTCAGTTGATCTTTCGCCTGCCGGAAAAAGCACTCGATCGTCCAACGCTGAGCATAGTAACGCAAGATGTCTTCGTCGCTCAGCTCCCGATCGGTGCTCAAGACGACATGGAGATGTTCTGGTGTCATCGGCTGATCCGCCTTCCAAGCGAAGAGCACCACCGCATCATCGAGGCCATGGATGGCCCCCTCATAGCGATACACGCGGTAACGCTCCTGACCCACCGTGACGAGGCGGGTGTCTTGGGGCTCGACATAGCGGGCGAACTGCTTCGCTTGGATCGCGATGCCTTTCGGGTAGAGAATCCGGTTCGTCTTGAGCATCGCGATGACATGGAATCCCTGTTTCAGACAGGCTTCGATGAGCGTTTTGGACGGATACCAAGAGTCCATCAACACATACACCGGCTGAGTCAGCTTCACCTTGATCGAGGAAAGCATCTCGATCGCCAGGTCGATTTTGCTTCTTCCCGCTTTCTTGTCATACAAGCGGAACGCGAACGGAAACGCTTGCGTGAAGGTGTGCACCATCAGCCAAACGAGCGAATGCCCCCAAACCAATTGATGATCTTTATGCGAGTAGTGCCAATCACACCCTTGAATGGCGTGTGCAGCCCGTGACGAAGGCTTCGTTTTTTGGCAAATCGTATCATCAATTGAAACAAAAAGGGGTTGATTTTTCCGTTTGGCCAGTCGTTCGACCTGGGAAAGGATCCACTCTTGAAGCTTCCCAAGCAGCCTTTCCTCGTTCCAAGGGCTTTTCGTGAAAAAGTGACTGAGCGTCGTTCGATGATTCGGATGAAAGCCCCAGTGATGAATATCAGTCAATGTTCCCGAGAATCCCTTGGTGGTCAAGGCATCGACGATATGAATGAGATGCTTCAGAACCGGCTTCGAGAAATGCAATGCCAACCCCAATGCGAAGAAAAACTTGTGGATTCCTTGATGATGTGCTAATCTATTCATGAGACATGAACCTCCTTGTGAATGGTTGGTTAGCACATCTATTTTAACCAAGGAGTCCGGTTCATGTCTCCTTTTTTGTTTGGTTGTCAATTTATGTTAGTGAATTTGCTCATCTACAGTGACTAAGATATGCTTCCTGTTTCTAACCGAACGCGCAATGCAAATCGTTGGATGTTTCGATATCCAATGCCCGTTGTTTGATCAGTTTTAATTTATTATTTGTCCCTTCCATGATGCTGTTCGAATAAGAGAAAAGGGTACGCAAAAGTAATGCTTCTCGTCGAGTGACAAGCGTTTTGGCAATACTTTTTACTGCAGCACAATCGTTAAAGAGATAATGATCGAACCATTGCTTAAGGCGAATGTCTGTTTGCTTCTTCGTTTCACTTTTGAGTACGTAACTAAGATGTTGAAGCGATTGGTACAAGCGATGTAATGGAGCGTCTTTTTGACACCACTCTCGTATTTTTTTATCGTTCTTCTTCTGTAAGATGTTCCGTACGTTGACTAAGCAACCTAGTGACATGTCAAACGATTCCGTGCTTCGTTCTACCTTTAGAGAAATTAGCAACTATATTGAAATTAATGCCCGAGGTAATCACAACCTCGGGCAAATTTTTTATGTTAACCAATTATTTTATACTCACCATTAGACCAAAATAAGTACAAACTATAAATAACAATCCACAAACTACTGCAAAATACGGCTTCATCTTTTTGTAAAAGCTTAAAAATATCATCACTAAAAACATAAAACCAAAGAGTATTAAGAAGAATCCTTCAATAGAAAACATTGGTTTTAGATTAACGGGAGTTATAATCGTTTTGCCGATTAAGTATTCAAGCCACTTGGATGCTCCCTCAGATTTAACTGTAAAATCTATATCGTGTGGGGGAGATAAGGTGCCAAGTATACTTGTGAAAAAGAATATGACAGTAATAATGATGGTTTCAGCTTTCAACCAAGCTCGAATATTAAGATTAGGCTGCGCTGACAATCTCCTTAAAAGAATTCCATTGATTAGTGCAAATGCAAGTAAAGGTATGATACTGATATGCTTTAATAATAACATTTGACCATAAGGCAGAACCCATGAATTGATATAATCACTTATATCTACTACAAAGAGCATCACAGAAAAGCCACTTGTTAATATGATTACCATACAACCAATAGCAAATGGTGTAAACCATTTTAAAAAGGTCATCCAGTTATGAAGGTTTTTTGAAAACCACGCAACATGAATGAGAATTCCAGTCCATAATGCTACTGCTAAAAAGTGAATACTGTGAGAAAGCAGCCCAGTCCAAAATGATAATGATGCAACATGGCTAGCGTAACCAACTGCTAAAATCATCAATAATAACCAAAAGGCTTGTAAATATTTCGAACCTTCCACATACACGGTCATCCACAAGAAGGTTGCCACCCAATCAATGAAAATCCACGCTTTTCCAACTTGAAAGTCAGTTAAGATTGACCATGATTTCTGATTAAAATAGTCACTGCCATCAGAAAAATAAAAAATGACTTGTAAAACTGGACCAAAGGATGAGACGATGATGCCTAATATAGATAAAAGGAGCATTGGTTTTGGAATGATGATTTTTGGTTTTTTTTCATCAGGTACAAAAGATAATGCAACATGACCAGCAAGTAAAGAATAGAAAATATAGTTAAAAAATTCGCTAAGAGAAACAATGAATGGCAATGCTTATCCCTTCTTTTTTAAGATTGATATCAAACCAACGATAAGAATAATACCTAAGCTAACTGTTAAAATTCTGATCAATGTGCTGGAAGATGTATTTTTTGCTTGGCTATCTTCTTCTTTTTTCTGACTTTTTTCAAGTTCTGTATTCTTTTCGCTACTGTCTGGTTTCGTTATAGAGGAAGATGGTTGGGATGGTGTTTTTGTGTTGTTTTTCGCTACTTTTACATCAAACGGAATTTGACCAGTGATTGGATGACCATCTTCTCCAACAATTTTCCATACAATTGTGTATGAACCGTTCTCAAGTGGGGTTGAAAAAGTACCAATAAGTTGATTGTCTTTTACAGTAATATTATTGAAAGGTATTTCATTTCCTGAGCTGAGAAGATGCATTGTGCTTAGTTTCTCTATTTTTGTCTCAAATGTAAGAGTAATTGTTTTTAGTGGTGTAGTTACGGTTTCTCTTTCTTTCGGATTAGAAGATGATAAGTAACTATGAGCATGTCCGATGGATGGAATACATAAAAAGATAAGAAACATCATTAGAATCATTTTTTTCATCATGTTTAATCACCTAGTTTTTTTAATATGATTTTTCGGTACATACCTTTAATCATAACATCTTTATCTTCAACTAGGTAACATTCATGTTTGACATTTTTGTAAACCTTTTCAAATGAAATACCTATGTCAGTACCCAACAGCTTGATGATGGGACGAATTACTTTTTTTCCGAATGACAGTTCTCTATGTTTAGGTGCAAATTTATCAAATATAATAATACGTCCACCTTTCTTCGTTACACGCACGATTTCTGACATCACTTTTTCGGGGGAAGGGACTACGCTTATGACTAAACTTGCTACTACTACATCAAATGAATTGTTTGGAAATGTTAGAGATTGAGCATCCATTTGAATGAATTTTATATTTTCATTCTGATACTTATTTTTTGCTTTTTCCAGCATTTCTTTAGAATAATCAATAGCAACTACATTTATTTTTTCTAATGGACAAAAGGCTAAATCAGCACCCGTTCCTACTCCAACAAATAGAACATTCTCACCATCTCCAAAAGGAAATTCATGAAATATCTGTTTTCGCGCTGAATAAAACACACCTCTATTAAAAAATAAATCATAAAAAGGAGCCCAACATTTATAAATAATCCGATTCCATTTGTTATTCATTTTCTTTTTCTCCTTTTTACATGGCATTTGAGCATTGATTAAGTCAATTAAATAAAATCCATAAATTCTGCACAAATTCAAGATAATATAAAAAAAGTAGAAATATACGGTATGTTGAAAAAAGCTTAAGAGTCTTTAAACAAGTATTTTTTAACAGTTTAATCACTGAACATAATAGAAATCAAGGAGGGTAATATGGATAGATGAACACAAAAAAAAATTCTCAAAATGTTAATTGCACTTTTTGCGTCTACTATTATTGCGGCAGGTTGTAGCGCACAAAATGGAAATGACTCAAAAAAAGCAGAGCAATCAATGGAGCATAGTCAGCATAGAAGTAGTCAATCGAATGGAGCAAGCAATGACAAGGAAAACACAGCTATAGTTGTTCAAGAACCGAGTGTATATAATGAAGAAGCGAGTAAAAATCTTCTTACATTGTCAACAAAAAACGTTACTCGATTAAATACTGATGATCCAGTTGAACTTTCGGTATTAGTATCACAAACGATATGGCCGGCTACTCATAAAGAAAATCAACCAAATGGGATTATCCTAGCTCCCCTTGAAAATTGGCAAGCAACATTGGCTGCAGCTGATCTTATTCATCATCCAAATAACGGACCTATTTTATTTACAAAAAACAATACAATTCCAAATCAAGTGTTGAATGAAATTCAACGTTTAAATCCACTTGGGATTAAAGACGGTACACAAATTTTTGTTATCGGTAACTTGCCGAAACAAGAGTTGGATAAACTAAAACGTTATAAAGTTCAACAAATTAATGAAACCGATTATGCAGCATTAGCACAAAAAATTGATCAATTGTATGCTGAAGTAGCAGGTAAACTACCAGAGAGTGTCATCATTGGTTCTTTTGAGGAAAAAGCAAAACTTTATACGATTCCTGCGGCCAATTGGATTGCTCATATGGAAGAACCGATTTTATACGTTAGTCAAAATAAAATTCCGAAACAAACAGAAGAAGCATTGAAAAAAAGAAAAGGAAAAGCGAATATCTACATTTTAGGTCCTCAGTCCATAATATCAAAGGAAGTCGAAGAGAAGTTAAAAGAATTTGGAAAGGTTACACGAATTTCAGGAGATACTCCAACTCAACAGTCTGTTGCATTTGCGACTTTTAAAGATAAGAAAACAGGATTTGGTTGGGGATTAAACAATCCGGGACACGGTTTATCATTTGTTTCGACCAAATCTCCTGAAATGGCATTAGCAGCAGCGCCTTTTTCACATTTGGGAAAACATGCGCCACTTATTTGGCTGGAGAATGGCGAACTTACCCCAGAAGTTTATGAGCTTATGGCTACCTTAAAACCAACGTTTGAAAACGATCCAACTGTAGGACCGTATAATCATGCTTATTTATCCGGAACAGAAAAACTGATTTCGTATCAAACACAAGGGGTTATTGATGAAAAGCTTGAAATTGTTCCAGAGAGTGGAGAGGGGCATGGCAGTCATTAAGAAAAAAATTAGATAAATTTTTTATAACCGTACAGAAATACATCTGTACGGTTTTTTGTGGGTTCAAACTAAATTTTTTCTCCCATCCCATATAACTTTATTGATTCGAGTATTTTTAAGTAAAAATATCTTTCATTAAAAATCTGTTATATTTTTTGTAAAGAGTTCTTGGTATGTTGCAAGAGGCATTATTCAAAAGGAGTGAATCAGATCGTCTATGCCCTCATTTTATTTTTGCGGGTGTTGAAGCGTATGCTTTCCATTAAATTTTTCTTGCGTCTAATGTCAAAAAATAAAGGGTCTTCACCATTTTCTGTGATTTCTACTCAATCCTAGAAACATGTTAGCTGGATGAAATAGGTTCATCAGTCAGGATCCTTCTTCCGCATACAGACCACGAAGTTGGTAGAATGGAAACAGTCAAGTGCTTTCCTTGACGGGTTCCATTCTACCAACTATCATACCGATAGCGGAAGAAGGGAGCGCTTAAGCAACCTGACTACCTGTAGTGTTCCCTGTACACTCCAGAAATACACGCAAACGAAACCGTTCTAGATTTCGATAGCCATATGCCCGGCGTTTGATGTTTTTGATCTTGTGATTCGTCCCCTCGATTCGGGCATTGGTATATGGGCACAAAAAGTAGGAAAGAATAGGCTCCTTCCACCTTTCAAGCGTGTTGGCTGCTTCCTGAAAAGAAGCAAAAGGGCTCTGTTTGGCTAACTGAATCCATTCTTCCAAGCGTTCCTTTGCTTCGTTATATCCATCG
>NZ_MVKA01000066.1:0-7708 GCF_002042905.1 Geobacillus sp. LEMMY01 | reverse complement strand
ATCTAGGTGTCCGCAAAGCGGAAAAGGTCATCCGGCGACGAGAAAAGCGCAATCACTACGCGCTTCTCTTCCTGCGAAAGAAAGAAGTGCCGTTTGACACGAACCCAGCCGAACGCGATTTACGGATKGTGAAAGTCAAACAAAAAATCTCTGGMACGTTTCGTCAGGAAGACGATGCCGAGGCTTTCTGTGTCATCCGCAGCGTCGTTTCCACCCTGCAAAAACACGGAAAGCCGGTGTGGGAATCGTTGCAAAGACTTCTAAGCGGAGAGCCTCTTCAAACGATTCTCCATTCCTCCTAGGGCATTTTCGATACTGGGAATGCCCTATTGGTGCTGGATTCTGAAAATCTCGCTAGTACTGGGCTGAATAGATACTGTCCCAATTCCCCTTCCTCTAACTTTCGAACTAGGCTGCTCAACTCTCTATAGAATGAAGGATAGATGCTACTAATACTTTCTATTTCATATTGCAGCGCTTCTTCAGACGGTGCTGATTGGATTCCCATTAGTAATTGCCTTTGCTTCTCGACAGGGTACCCTTTTTCGTTCATAAATATTAGTACATTCTTGATTTGTTGAATAAATAACGGAGAGTTCTCCGTCCATTCATCGATTCGTTTCCGCCAATCCCCATTTTGCACGCTGGAGTTTTCAGATGAATTTTCTTCAAACAGCTGTTTTAACGCATAATATAATTTTCTCGCTTCCACTTCTGAAAGGGTAACGCCCTTTCCCATTTTCGTATATGAAGAATCCCAATCTCTAATATCATACTTTGGGGGATATCCGTTCCAGCTCACAAGATTTAGCTCCTTATTCCATCCTTTGGGCGAACTAGACAACGTCGCAATTCGTTTTTTGATTTCAAACTGAATCGTTGCCAAACAAACCGCTCCCTTACTTGGAATATATACTTGAATCAAAGCCAAAGGCATCGTAATCTTCTTTATGAAAATTTCTTACAAAAGGACAAATACTTCTAAAGTTGCGGCCAGTATACATCAACTGCACTTCTTTTTTTGCTCGGGTGATTGCGACATAAAGAACTTTCTTTTCATCATTGAGTATAGCGTCAAAATCTGCCTTGTAGCCGTCACTATTTTTATTGTCGCCGGCTCGTTTATCCAACTCTTCAATCCTCTTTTTATTCGGATAATGATCACGGTCAAAATGAATCAAAAATACATAATCAAACTCAAGCCCTTTGACGCTATATGCATCCGTAAAAAAGATCGGCTTTTTTTGTTTGTTCAAATCAAATCTTCTTCCATATTGGGATGTGGTGATGACATCAAAGTGGTTTCTTTAATTCCATAAGAACCGGACATCGATAGATGGCATATACATCCGCATCATGGCGGTGGATGACGGCAATCGTCGCATCCGGGTCGTTTTTCTGAATAGCTTTTACTTGGCTTACTAGATGACAAACCAGTTCTTTCGAGCTCGGGAAAAAGTAGATCGACGGTTTTTTCCCTTCTCTCACAAACCGTTGGTCATCCAAACGGTCATTTTCTTCATCAATGAACTCCAAACTACTTGCCAGTTTCATGATTTGTTTTGTTGATCGGTAGTTTGTTCGCAAGTTTCTCGTTTTCCTCCCCTCGATGTGCAACCCTAAATCCCGATAAGAGAACGGGCTTCGTTTGTAAATACGTTGCTTCGGATCGCCGGAGACAACAATTGATTTTTTGGCCAATCCGACCAAGGCCTTTAATTGCATCGCCTGCAAATCCTGAACTTCATCGACAAAAATATAGTCGTACTTCAATGAATCCGGAATATCCTCAAAATGTTTCAACAGCAACAAAGCATAATCTTCCAAATCTAAATGATCGTGAAACTGTTTTTTTAACATTTTCTCATATTCCTTATACAAATAGAAAATCGTTCGGCGCTGCTCTTTGGTTAATCGCGGGATGTTTCCCCTTCCCGCCCGTTCACAATGATAGTACGATTCTTCTGTGACAAAACCGTTCGCTTTCATCCAAAGAATTTCATCCATTAAAAACGTACCCGCATGGGTTTTGTAAAGTTTTTGTTCCAGCGGCAGCTTTTTATATTCTTCGCTTTCCATAAAAGTATCTACAAGTGCTATCGTACGGCGTGTAATGGCGTCCTCATAGCGCCGCAAGTTTTCAAGGTTGATCCGCAAAAACTCTGCGTTTGGAAAACCAATTTCCCTTAAAATCCTTGCCGCCATATAGTGAAAAGTTTCCATATGCAAGGTATGTTTGTCTTTGATCTCATGAAACTTGCTCGACTGCTCGATTCGTTTTCTGGCATCTTCAACAAGCGTCGTATTAAACGAACAATATAAAATGCGCTTCGGTTCATTTTCCTGTTCCATGACTTTTAGCAACTTATAAATTAATGTCAGGCTTTTGCCGGTGCCCGCCGAACCGTTGATCAACATTTGGTCTTCGTCTTGCTGGACAACGGAAATTTGTTCAGGGCTTAGCGTAATATTAGGCAACAGACCATGGGCATCGAAGTAATTTTGCCAAGCTCGCGCTGATCGTCTGGCAAAGTCTAGACGTTTCTTACGGAGATCAGCTGTCGTTTGCATCGATGACATACTCACCGTCCTTACAAACATGCAGGAATGGACACATGCGGCAATGTTGTCCGCTTCTTGCTTCGATTTCCTTTGTTTGAACACTTGCAAGAAATTCTTTTATATGCTCGTCAATTCGGAAGGTGTCATGGTCATATTGATATTTCGCTTTCCAATTTTTTGTGACCATATATTTGCTTCCTAAACGTTGAAGCCGCTTCATTGCCTTTGGATAATAAATATTTTGATATGATTTATACGTTCTTAGGCTGGAGGGATAGGTTGTATCCAACAAGTTTTGCTTGTGCGCGTTTGTCCATTGCGGAAATAAAGGGAATATGGTCTCCCGCACCAGCGCTTCTCCATCCCCTTGTTCAGCAAGAAGTTTGCCGATGATCGCAAAAGCTTGTTGCTGATGAAAATCGTTTTCGTAAATCGGATGATGTTCAACAAACGCATTGAAAAAGAATTTTCGCTGGCAAAAATCGCTGTCCAGCCATAGCAAATCGGGAATAGCCTGTAACGGTTCTTTCGGTATCTCCTCTTGGACAACGGTCTCTTCTTCCCATTTCCACTCCTCGGGTTGCTCCTCTGCAACTTCTTCCGTTGGCCCATATAATTCCTGTAAGATAGTGAAATAAATGCTTGGTCCATCATGATCGTACAAATCTTTAATATAGCTAAAAGTAATTTGTCCCTTGCCATACGCCAGAAGATGATAAATGGAATATAGCGCAGTATTTCTCGTAACATTTCGTGAGTAATAATCAACTACAAGCGCATTCATCCGCATGATTCGATTCGCAGCAACAAATGAACGGCGAATGCATTCTTTCAACCAACTATGCGTCAACAAGTGTGGCATTTCAGACTGTTTCCAAGGAAACGTTTGCAACGATAAGCCTGTTACGTGAATGTTATGTGCAATCAACGTTTTTCCAACCAACTGGTCAATGTTTACAATTTGTGGACTGTCTTGATCATCGTCTTCCTCATCTTCCTCTGTACCTAAGTGCAATGTGAGAAACTGGTATAACTCTTCCATCGTAAACTCCCAGTCAGCAGGAATAGAAACGGAAAATAACTTTTCCATCTTTTGTTTAGCACTAGGTTCCCACTGGCCGCTTACAGCCACATAGATGTCGTTCAGTTCTTTAATATACACCCTGACATTTCTCTTTTCCCTTTCCCCCAATAGCAGACGGTTCACTTTTCGAGCTAAATCTTTCGTGCATTCGACCAACTGCTTGACAGTGATTCCGTATCTAGACTGATGCACGTATGGAAAACAGCGAAACGGGTTGCTTAAATAACGCTTCAGTCGGTGACGCCCCGCCTGCTCCTTCGCAGTTTCATCAAATACGCGGCTGACTTCCTGAAGATCAACAAGCGCTTGCAGGCGTTCCATGATATCTTGAAAACTTTTCACGCCGTCCATATAACTGCGCAAATCAATCAGCAACGTCAATGCTTGCGTACCGTTTACATGTCCGGACTGCACCCACCCTGACGTCATCATATTGACGTAATCGTCATAAGTTAAGAAAATGCCATCGTTTGTTTTTCTGCAGTTTTGCAAAGACAAGAAAAATTGTCCATAGCGGCTGGCGTAAAAATGATCGTTTCTGGTGCAATTTGTGTATATGTTTAAATCTTTTTCATATTTAGCGACTACTTCATTATGGTTTTTTACAATCGGATGTTTTTGCAAATACTCTTTAAATTCCGTTGGATGATCAAAAATGAAAAAGCGAACGTGACGCAATGGATCTTCCTGATCCGGAAAACGATCGTCCAAATATCGGGCAAATTTGGCGCCTCGGCGCGGCTGGGAACTCTCGACGCATTCCCAACGGCTATACTCGCTCCCGCTCACCCGTTCATAAATTTCACGCCATGTTTGATAAACATTTAGAGCATTGGAATTGAATGGAATATAAAATATGACATGCAATCCTATTTGTTGCAATTGATAAAACATCATCATCCGTACAGCATCAATGTAATCGAAATGGTGAATACATACGGTATGAATGTCAGTATCGATATTCAATTTCTCCGCGATTTTTTTCTTGGTCAGATGGGCTCGCTCTTGCCGATAGCTGACGACGATAGGGTCATTTCTGAGCTGCTCGAACATGCCAATCAGAAATTTTTGTTCTTCCTTCAGCTGCATGCTCGGAAAGTCAAACAACCGCGTCATCCCCATCTCGATTAAAAAACGGAGAGATAAATAAAAATCGCGAACCTTTTTCTCCAAATAGCTCATCTTTTTCTCTGGAGCATGTTGATGAATGTATTGGCGTATCATCGACCGCAAATAGATTTCAGTATGTGGATGATGCCAGTTTGGAAACAATTTTTTCACAAACGAATGATACGCCAACACTTGATTCACTGATGCCTCATTGACATTCCGCAAATATTGCGCCAAAGCGGCACTTTGTGTAAGATGGATTTCGCCTTGGCGGATTCTGAACCGTTCGTAAAAATGTTTTGTGTGCTGGTAGTACTTGACTTTAAACAACCAACATCTCCCCGCTTTCTAACAAGTCACTCCAACACTGCGCTTGATATGGATTCATTTGGGAAGAGCTGTTTACATAAACCGCCTTTCTCGCCCGCGTCAACGCTACGTACAGCAACCGGACTTCTTCACCGATCATTTCTTTCTTTTCTGAACCGGCATATTCATTGTAATAATTATTTTTAAATTCCATATCACCCCAATCAATGCTGTATCCCAGTTTCCACTGCGCTCGGTCGGAAATTAAGATTACATCCGTTTTCCCTTGCTTAATAAACGGATGGCGCGTCAATGGCATGAGTACGTAGTCAAACTCCAATCCCTTTGCCTTGTGGACGGTCATCACTTTGATCCGGTGATTGACATCGCTCGTTACTTTTCGTTCATTCTCCGAGGTGTCTGTTGCCATTTTTATTGATAAAAATTTCTCCAGATCATAGAAAGAAGCATGAAAATCGCCAAATTCCTTTTTGATGAAAAAAATGAGGCGGTCCAAGTTCATTTTGTATTCCTTCATTTTCGCAATGGCTTCCTTCCGCTGCATCTCCACATCCCCATCAGGAAACCGGGACCTCAACTGGTTATAGTAGCGAAGCCGAAAGACTTCATGCGGCCGAACTTCGTCAATGATGTTTTGCAACACGGCAATGGCTGATGACATGTTCCATTCGCATTCCCATCGGCCCATGTTATCAAATGTCTGCAATAGATCAAGAATAAAAGACGTTTCCGGCGTATAAGCCGATAACACTTTAGCAATGGTCAGTCCATTCTCCCCATAGGAGCTTTGGTGAAAGAGATAACGATCCTTCGGAACATACGGGTGGGTAAACCTCCGGATCAACAAATAAAATTCCCTCACTGGCAATGAACGGTAAAAAGTTCCTGACACAGCTGCTTCACAAAAGAACCCCATATTCTCAATTCTATCCACCATTTCCAGCACTTCACGGTTTGAGCGGACTAAGACGGCAACATCTTCGCGATACAAACGGCGAAGCAAATATTTTAGAGTGGCATCATCCATATCTAACGCAACTAATCCTTCTTCGCAGCTTTCCTCTTGCGCCGGAATCAGCTTGTCCGTATCATCAAATGGAAACTTTTCAACGATTTTTGTCCATTTCTGAAATAAGACGTTCAATTGTGTTAATAATGTCGGTGCTGATCGGTAATTCTTTTGCAACGAATACTCTTTATACACTTGATTCGCTGTTTCCAGCTGTTGTTGCAATTGAAGAAACGCCGTATAGTCCGCGCCCCGGAACCGATAAATGCTTTGCTTCACATCCCCAACCGCAAACAACTGACAACCATACTTCTCTGCCAACCAACTGATGAATGCTGCCTGTGATTCATCCGTATCCTGGAATTCATCGACAAACAAATAACGGATCGACAGCCGGAGCTGATCGGAAGAAAGATTCTTGAGTGATGCTAGACGGCTGATTAAATCACTAATTTCCAACGTTTCCTCCGTCTTTTTCTGTTCATCAAGCTCCCGAATAACATGTTTGATGACATAATCGGCAAACTCATGAAATCCATGGCTGTCTGCCCCGAAATGGAGCTGCCCAATCGCTTCAACAGAGACCGATTTGTTATGCAGCTGCTCGATCATGGCGATAAAAGAACGAATGATTTGATAGTGAGGAATGTGTCGAAAACGTTCGTATATCTCCGGGCATTCAACTGAGAACTGGTCAATATACTTTTCGATCAGCCGTCTCCGCTCATGTTTGTAACTCCTTACCTCCATCGACCGCGAAAACCCTAACGTTTGCCCTTCCGTGACGAGAAACTCCCTAGCAAACGAGTGAATGGTGCCGATAAACATCCATYCTRCWKSWWMSRTCCRCTCTAAATATTTTYTATMCTYCGTTAAATSGTAATAGTTTTTTRGMTWWTCTAACAACKYCKRWGTAACTATTCAGCCCGTACATAGAAAAAATTTACGAGAGCCGGTTTGTTCGTACCTTCCTTGTCTATACTAATTACCATCATAGACATGGGAGGTGAACACAATGGCAAATGTTGCTTTTGGCTTCCAAGAAGCGGTCTTCACACTCGAAAGCATGGTGGCAAACATCGAACGTCAAGCACAGACCATCGAAAAACTCATCAACGAAAATAAACAGTTAAGACAAGAAAACCAGCAATTGAAAGCACGTATTGCAGAATTAGAAGCCCGTACGAAAAAAAACAGTACGAATAGTCATTTACCGCCGTCCTCTGACCGGTTTGGGGCGAAATCTCCTTCTCGCCAACCGTCGGAGAAACGGCCGGGAGGACAGCCAGGGCACCAAGGAACGACGCTCCGCCAAGCACCGAATCCTGACCATCGAGTCCTTCACCGTGTGACCCAATGCAAAGGATGTGGTCACTCTTTAGAACATGTCGATCCACTTCAAGTAGACATTCGCCAAGTGTTCGACCTCCCAGTGGTTCGCATGGAAGTCAYTCAACATGAGCGGGAAATCAAGAGTGGGACGGAATGCCGACTTGTCCAGCAGGCGGAGTTCCCTTTCTATGTCACCAATCATGTACAATATGGACCGGTCATCACTTCACTCCTGTTATACTGGAATCACGCGCAGTTGATTCCGTGCGAACGGATTACGG
>NZ_MVKA01000073.1:0-3105 GCF_002042905.1 Geobacillus sp. LEMMY01 | reverse complement strand
GCCGACAAGGCAGCCATCTAGGTGTCCGCAAAKCGGAAAATTTCATCCGGCGCCTAGAAAAGCGCAAGCAAGAAGCGCTTCTCTTCCTGCGAAAGAAAGAAGTGCCGTTTGACAATAACCAAGCCGAACGCGATTTACGGATGGTGAAAGTCAAACAAAAAATCTCTGGAACGTTTCGTCAGGAAGACGATGCCGAGGCTTTCTGTGTCATCCGCAGCGTCGTTTCCACCCTGCAAAAACACGGAAAGCCGGTGTGGGAATCGTTGCAAAGACTTCTAAGCGGAGAGCCTCTTCAAACGATTCTCCATTCCTCCTAGGGCATTTTCGATACTGGGAATGCCCTATTGGTGCTGGATTCTGAAAATCTCGCTAGTACTGGGCTGAATAGATACACTTCGAACGCATATTGGCAGCAGCTTCGTTCGTGAACGTGATCATGACAACCGAACGTAAATCGAGATCCCCTTGCATATGCTTGAGAAACATGATCCGGTTGATCATCGTCGTCGTTTTTCCCGTGCCTGCTCCTGCCTTCACAATATAATGCCCGCGGTCATAGGCATGTTCGAGTTCATACTGCCCTTTATTAAAAGCGCTGTTTTGATCAAGATAATCCAATAATTGAGAGTCATTGACTTTGCCATCTTCAATCACTGCCCATGCTTGTTCCCATTCTGGTGCATAGCGAACAACGGAAACTTGGAGCAATTCTTTCTTATGCGCTTCATGCAAAATCGGATCCTCTAATAGTTCTTCCGGATCGTCAAACGTAAGCAAATACACCTTGCGGCCGCTTTGGATATATTGCCGAAGTTCACTTGCTCGTACTTGCTGAATATCAGACAAAAATAGCAGGACAGAATATTTGGCCTCATTCATTGGTATACACTCCTAATATTTATAGACAGTAACTTACATCCCTATTTTATACTAAAATAGCGGTTTAGTTACAGAATTTATATGCTCATGCACCTGTTCTGAACAATGGCCAGGTCAATCAATCGCCCCTCAGTTCCCCTGACACATAAGAAAACGAGAGGCGACTAAAACAAATAAAAATTTTCCCAACAGAACTGGCTTTCAAAAGCTCGATGCTAGAACGAAAAAGGTTGTAAAAAATCGTAATGCTTGCTTATAGTGAAATCTACACCTGTACTAGCCGACTGCATAACTTTTAGGCCCCATTCATCAAATAGACCATTTATTGCATGATCACGCATTCATCGGCCAGTTTTTATATTGCCGTTCCGCTTGCTCCATGAACTTATTTGTTAAGAACTGCAATTGTTGTCCCGTAATTTTCTCTTTCATGAGCACTTGCTTGACGGCTAATTTCACTTTAGCGTAGACATCGCGGCGGTGAGGACTTGTCCAGTCTACAGCTAATTGTTTCTTTAAGGCTTTGACCACCTTATGGATTAAACTAGCAAGAAACTCGTTTGAGAACGCTTCCTGCCCCATAGCCGTGATCGCTTTGTAAAATTCAATTTCTTCCTCTGACAGCCCCAAGTCGTGTCGCTTGCGTATTTCTTCTTCCATTTCTTTGCGCATGTTAATCATAACCCTGACCACATCGGCAGCCTGAATAACACGATTATGATAATCCCTTAACGTTTTCTCTAGAAGTTCGCTTAACGCCTTTGACTGTGGGCTTCCTTGGCTAAATGTCACTTTGATTTGGTCCTCTAAAAGTTTTTTCAGTAACTTTAAGCGCAAGTCTACATGCTCTTTTTTTGTTAAATCTGCCAAGAATGCATCGTCCAATATGCTGATATCTGGGCGTTCAATTCCTGCTATTTGGAAAATGTCAACGGTTTCTTTTGCTAACAGACTGTTATCAATGAGTTCTGATAATCGCTCTTCTAATGTTTTATTTCCACTCGGTTTTTCAATTGGTGGCCGCAAATGTTTGCGAAGTTGTGCTTTCATCATGAAATAGAGCATGACCTCATCTGCCAGTTCAATCACTTCCGACTGATGCTTCACCAACTGATACGATTTTTCTAGTTTGGCGGCTGCTTGGATATATTCCTCGGGATCTCGGTTTAACAGAATGTTAACAAGATCTGCAATGAAGTCTTCGCGCTCTATCTTTGGTTTTGCCCGCCAGTTTTGCACATCAATCTCGCTTGGAATAAATCCTCTTACTGCCTTCAGATGATCCATGAAAATAGTAACGGCTTCGGAAATATCAT
Source organism: Geobacillus sp. LEMMY01 (assembly GCF_002042905.1). Lineage (NCBI taxonomy): Bacteria > Bacillati > Bacillota > Bacilli > Caryophanales > Anoxybacillaceae > Geobacillus > Geobacillus sp. LEMMY01. The sequence goes on along the minus strand of NZ_MVKA01000073.1, from coordinate 910 downwards.
AAGTAGGACTTCCCGTTCCGCCGCTTTGCGTATATTTATGAGTTGCTTCTTTCAGTAAAGTAGCAATTCCAATATAATCAACGACGACTCCGCCTTCTTTTCCCGGAAACACACGGTTTACACGGGCAATGGCCTGCATCAGGTTGTGTCCCCTCATTGGCTTATCGACATAAAGGTAAGAAAGCGGTTTTGCGTCCATTCCTGTCAGCCACATATCGACGACAATGACAAATTTCAAAGGATCTTCTGGGTCACGAAGTTTGGCTTTCACTTCTTCTTGTTCTTTTTTCGATTTAATATGCGCATATTTGCTTCCCGGCTGGACTTCGCGCCACTCTTTAGGATCCTTTGATACATCCCCTGTCATAATCACTTCAACAGGAGGGCATTCTGGAATCTCTCTTAGATAATTATACAAATCCACCGCAATGCGTCGGCTCATACAAACAATCATCGCCTTTTGAAACGGATTGGCGACTTGGTTGAAATGTGATACGATATCATTGGCTAAACGCCGAAGCCGTTTTGGAGTGCCGACGACTTTTTCCAGAGCAGCCCAWTTWMGYWTAWMGCTCTCTGATTSWWCATCGTYTSCSCCTGMTTCTTCGATWATTTTSGGAARARMAGGGGGATTTTCATGCCCGGGTGGAGAGCAAAAATTGCTCATGGAACTTTTTCCGTGAAAATGCATGCGCCCCGATGAGTCATTTTCATGCCCGGGTGGAGAGCAAAAATTGCTCATGGAACTTTTCCGTGAAAATCCCCACCACTTGGTGAGTGCGGTATACGCTCCTGATCCGTGAGGGTATACTGAAAATGGCCAAAAAAGGCAATAGGAAAGCAGAGGTGCCCGATTTTAGGCATCTCGTATAACCTGTCTGCCTTTTGGCTAGACTAAATAAGTTGTGGK
>NZ_MVKA01000058.1:0-8885 GCF_002042905.1 Geobacillus sp. LEMMY01 | reverse complement strand
TAGAAGATACAGACAGAAGTGAATACAGCTTGTGCGACTTGGCTGTTGGATCATCCCAAACTGAATCAATCGACAAGTAAAATGTTTAAAGAGGTTTCGTCGCAGCGGTTTCCTTCCGCCGTCGTGAATCAAACGATTCGAGACATGAAGTCCCAAAAGCAAAACCAGAAAACAAAGAAGTTTCGAACATTATGGTGTTGCTTTAACAATCAAAACGTAAAGGTTGAAAAGAAAGGAGAGTTCTACACCGTTTCATTCCCCACACTGGAGAAGCGAATTGGCGTGCCGGTGGTCACGCGTCCCTATCAAGAAGCATGGCTGAATCGGCTGCTCGATGGAACCGTCAAACAAGGGGCAGCCAAGCTCTACAAAAAGAGAAAGAAATGGTRCTTGGCTGTTGCGATCACAGTTGAAGTCCAACAACGGGAAGAAACGAAGGCAATGGGCGTTGACCTAGGACTTCGCTATATTGCCGTTGCCAGCGTGGGAACGAAATCGTTGTTTTTCAAGGGCAACCAATGCGCTTTCATTCGCCGACGATACGCGGCTTTGCGTCGAAAGTTGGGCAAAGCCAAGAAGCTTCATATGATTCGCAAAATCGGCCGTAAAGAGTCCCGCTGGATGAAGGATAKGAACCATAAAATCAGCCGCCAAATCGTTCGTTTTGCCCTCGCCAACGGTGTTGGCGTGATTCGGATGGAAGATTTGACAGGGATTCGGAAACGGGCAACATCGGCCAAAGAAGCAGGACGAAGCCTTCACTCTTGGGCGTTTCATCAACTGCAAACGATGATTGCCTATAAAGCGGAAATGGCGGGCATTCGGGTGGAGTGGGTGAAGCCGACCTACACGAGCCAAACATGCCGATGCGGGCATCGAGAGAAAGCGAACCGAAACGGCATCCGCTTCCGATGCCAAAAGTGCGGATACACCCTCCATGCCGACTTGAATGGCGCCATTAACATCGCCAAAGCGATTTCGGGCTTCGCCGCCTAACCTAGCGCACTGGTCACAGGTGCGCCGCCCATTGGGGTACATCTTAACCCGATGGGACGGGGTGATGGCACACCCCTGAACTTGGGCGTTGTCCGAACCAGAAATGGATGAGGACGCGAACGACCCAAGAATCCCACGCCTTTAGGCGTGTGGAGTGTCAAAAATCGTCCGGCACGCCGTCTGTCATCGCGTACACCGATTTGACCGACGAACAAATCATGCGCCTTGAGAAATACGGGTTTCGCCGGTTCGATTCGGCGCCGATGGAAAACGGTCCAGATGGCATTGAAGAGCTATTGCCGAGGCAATGAGGGAGAGAGAAAACACACAAGATGAAAACGTTGAAGAAAAAGCCTGCCCGATGGGGACAGGCTTTTTCTTTTCGCCGGAAGGGTGGCGACAGATCCGTTCGTGAGAAAGCTTCATAGGGATGAAACTGCAGCGCTGCAAGGTTTTTTTCAATTTGAAAAACATTGTTGCAAATTCAGATATTCGTCCCATCACCGGCCGTTGATCATTTCAACTGGCGGATGAGCCAATAGAGCGCGGCGGCCGCCGCTAGGCCAAGCAGCGTATAAAGGGCCGGGTGGCCGGCGTTTTTTTCCGTCGGCCCTCCTTGTTCGCGGGCAGGAGGTTGACCGCTCCCGGCGGTTTTCGGTTCGCTGTTCGGTTGTTTCGCCTTGGAGCGCTTTTCGTACATGCCCGCTCCGGTTCGTTTCGCCTCCTCGTACGCCTTGCGGACGCGCGATTCGTATTTGTAATCGCCATAGTCATAAAAGTCTTCGACAAGTCCGGCTTTGGCGAGGTCTTCTTGCAGCAGGCGCTTGCCGACCCACACCCAGGCGAGCAGCCGCTGGTATTTGTCAAACAGCGCGTCTCCGTCGGTCTCAAGCAAAATGTTCCCTTGATGCAAGCGGGAACATGTAAACCGGCTTGCTTCTTTCCCATACGGTTCGACTTGGATCGTGCTCTCCGGCGTATCAATGAACAAAAACCTCGTCGTGTATACATGGCTGTTGACGCGGAATTTCGCCGTATCGCCGTCGATGCACTCGACCAATTCAGCCGGGTAGGTGCGGCCAAGGCGCAACGTAGAACGATCTTCTTTCTTCTCCAGCGTATGGCCGTCCAGGTCGATTCGCTCTGGGGTGAGATGCCGCTTGCATCGTTCATTGCCGTTGTATGTTTGAATAAGCTGGACAAGCTCTTGTTTCGTTTTCGCCTGCTTCGCCAGCGCAGTCGGCTCATGGAGCAAATACACGCAGTCGCTGCCGCGGAAGTGCCCGCCCAACTCATCAAGCTCGCCAGGGTGGGCAAAAGCGGAAATCGGGAACATCACCAACAAACAAAAACAGAAAATGACGATTCGTTTCAAGAGGATCCCCCCGTTCGACAACCGTTTTTCGCTGTACACATCGTTTCATCAAGCCGCGCTGCGAATTCGGCTTCCGTTTTTACGACGACAACTGTGACAATATTTCCTTTTGCATGTGTAATCAACGTTTCCCCGCCGCTTTTTGCCCTTTTTTCACACAAAACGGGGTGAAAATGGCGTTTTTCGCGTTCTTAGGCCATTTGATGTCGTACACCATAAAGTTTATCAAAAAAATAGAACGATCATGAAAGAATTCCATCATGAATGAAAGGGAAATGAATGTTGCAAGGGGAGGAGATTTGATGGCGAAACTGCTTCTGAAGGATCAACCGTTGGTCATTTTGCCGCAACTCGCTTTGGCGATCGGGTTGAACGAAAGCATCGTTGTTCAGCAGCTGCATTATTGGCTCGAGAAAAGTGAAAACGTCCATGACGGCTATAAGTGGGTGTACAACACGTATGCAGACTGGCAGCAACAATTCCCGTTCTGGTCGGAAAGCACGATTCGCCGGATCATTCTCAAACTGGAAAAAATGGGGATCATCGTCGCGGCGAATTTCAACCGTTCCAAGATCGATAAAACGAAATGGTATCGGATCGACTATGACAAACTGGCCGAAATAACGAAAGAGATGTCGGGCGGACAACATGGGCAGGCGGCAGATGATGGCGTGATGACCGCGCGCAATGGTGTTTCGATCGTTCAAGGTGCGGTTTCGTTCACTCAAGACGGGGCTTCGTTCGTTCACGATGAGGGTTTGACGACGCACGATGGGGATTCGATTGTGCAAGATTGCGTCTCGGCCGTTCAAGGCGGCGCTTCCATGGTTCAAGGGGGGATGTTGGCGGCTCAAGATGGCATTTCGACGGTTCAAAATAGGGTTTTGCCCATTGAAGATGGGGGATCGATGATGCAAAGCAGCGTTTCGACGATTCAACAAGATCAGATTTCGGCCGTTTACGATGGCGTTTCGACCGGCCAAAATGAGCAGACGATGGGCGAAACAGTCAGTCCATTTGCGCAAAATGAACCGTCCAGCTGGTCAAACTGGGCGGTCGAGGTGCTCAATTTGACGAGACCAATACCAGAGACGACAACAGAGATTACATCAGAGATCAAAAGAGAAGACGAAGAAGACGCGCGCGTGCGCACATACAAGGAGATCGTTCGCTTCTGTGAGGAAAACGGGTTTGGCGTGATCGGCGATTATTTGCGGGAAAAGATCAATGCGTGGGTGGACGATGCGTCCGAGGAATTGGTGTTGGAAGCATTGAAAATCGCGGTGGAAAACGGCGCAAAACGGTGGGTGTACGTGGAAACGATTTTGCGCGACTGGACGGAAAAAGGGTATCGCACCGTGGACGAAGTGCGCGCCGCGCGGTTGGCGTTTCGGGAACAGCGGATGAAGCAGCGATCCGCCCCGCCTTCATCCGATGGCGGCAGAACGATGCGGAAACCGATCCGTACCGAGATCGTGCCGGATTGGCTGAAGATGGATTACAGCCAGCCGGAAGACGACGACTTTGACATCGAGCAGGCGCGCCGAGAGCTCGAGGAGCGGTTGAAAAAATACAAAAACGATCCGGGCGGCTATACACCGCCGCAATCCCCATCACCTCACAAGCGTTGAAAAAATAGAAAGACCATCCGAACGGAGCATCTCCGTGGGGGATGGCATGAACGCTTCAGCTGAGCTGAACGAGCAGCGGCGGCCTACTTTATCCGTTTCAGTTCAGCTTCGTGCTGAATGGAGCGGGCGGACAGCAAATCGATAATGCGCTGCTGGTTTTCTTGAATTTCCTCTAACCTTGAAAAGCAAGTCTATTGCTTGACTCATCGTTTGTAAAAAAGAAATGTCGTCAACCATTCGTCAACAACCGCTTCCATAACGAACCATATGCATCCAATCCGGAAAGAAAAACACCCTTGCCGCGCAAGGGTGTTGTGAATGGAGCATACCGGGCTCGAACCGGTGACCTTCGCGCTGCCAGCACGACGCTCTCCCAACTGAGCTAATGCCCCAAAAAAGGATATGGATGATCTGTCCATGTCCCATTATATATAGGGATGCGGACAATTGCAATCCTTTTTTGATCACCCGCTTTCAATATCAACGTGCACGACATCGTCAATGGAGCGGATGACGTAGTAAAGTTCGGCGGTCGAGCGCTTTTGGTCAATGACGGCTCTTAGTTTCAGCAAATGTTCATTCTCTTCAACATCTTTAATGCGCATCGTTTTAATGTTGATGTCCTGTTGTTTTAAATGGTCGATGACCTTTGTAATGTTTTTGGCGTCCGCCACGGTGATTTGCAACAGCACCTCTTTTTCGCGCAGCTGCTTCGGTCCGAAAAAATTGATCAAAAACGGAATGAGTTCCACACTGACAATGAGAAGCGCGACGCCGAACGCCGATTCCCAATAGAAGCCTGCGCCGACCGCTACTCCAATCCCTGCCGCCCCCCAAATGATCGCGGCGGTCGTCAGCCCGGTGATGCTGTCGTTGCCGCGGCGCAAAATGACGCCTGCTCCTAAAAAACCGACCCCGGACACAATTTGCGCCGCCAGTCGAAGCGGATCCATTGTAATATGGTCTTTAAGCGGAAAGACGTACGCTGATTCGATCGAAACGATTGTAAGCAAGCAGCTGGAAATGGAAATCACAAGACACGTTTTCAAACCGACCGGTTTTCGCTTCAATTCCCGTTCCAGCCCAATGATCAGCCCGAGAATGGCGGAAATCCCTAGTTTGAGGAACGGATCAAACATCATCGTTTCTCACCTCGTTCATGGTATAATGAAAGAAAACGCCCGATGACGCCTGTTTTCGCCCGGCGTGAAAACGGCGGCCAGGGGCTGCGCTTGACGAGACAAGGAGAGGAAAACGAATGAAGCCGCCAAGCACCATAAAGGCTTATGCCGCTCTATTCATCGGCGCGCTTGCCGTGTCAACATCGGCCATTTTCGTCAAATGGTCGCAGGCGCCGTCCGCGGTGATCGCCTTTTATCGGCTCTTTTTGGCCGTCGCCATCATGACGCCGTTGTTCCTCCGGCATCGAAGCGAACTCCGAGGCATCTCTCGGCGCGATTGGCTGTTTTCGCTTTGTTCTGGGGTTTTGCTTGCCTTTCATTTTATCCTTTGGTTTGAATCGCTCGACTATACATCCGTCGCCAGTTCGGTCGTGCTTGTGACGCTGCAGCCGCTGTTTGCCTTCGCAGGCGGCGCGTTGTTTTTCCGCGAACGGTTGACCGTCGGCGCGGTCGGGAGCGCGGTGTTGGCCATTATCGGCAGCGTTCTCATCAGCTGGGGAGACTTCCGCGTCAGCGGTGAAGCGCTGTACGGCGATGGATTGGCGTTGTTGGCATGCGCGTTTGTCACGGCGTATTGGCTGTTCGGCCAAGAGGTGCGCCAACGGTTGTCATTGATGACGTATACCTATATCGTCTATGGCATCAGCGCGGCGGTGTTGTGGCTGTACGCGATGCTGTTTCGCCTTTCGCTGACGGCGTATCAGCTGACGGATTGGCTTTGTTTTCTCGCTCTCGCCGTCATTCCAACGCTGCTCGGCCATTCGGTGATGAACTGGGCGGTCAAATGGGTCAGCGCCTCGACGGTGTCGATGGCGATTTTATTTGAACCGATCGGCGCTTCCGCCTTGGCCTATTGGCTGTTTGGCGAACCGATCCGTCCGTTTCAATGGATCGGCGGTATTTTTATTTTAACAGGAATCGCCCTGTATTTGTGGGAGAAAAACGAAAAAGGTCCGCTAACGGTGCAAGAACGTAGCGGACCCTAGCGTTCCGACGATAAAGGGCGGGCGGCGGATCGGCAGGCGGAATTCATCGAAGCCGCGGGCGAATTGGGACAGATAAGCGAAATCGACTTGCGTGATATTGGGAAGTAGGTAAGCGGATTTCGTCGCCCCCCGCTTTCGTCTTCGATTGAGCGCGGCGATGATGCCTTCCTTTGTTTGAATGCCGATGCCATGCCCGTAAAACAAGCCGTCGCCTAAGTAAATGGCATTTTCCCCTTGCCATTGCGGCGTCAATGGATCGAATTCCGGGTTTTTAAAATAGAGGCAATCTCCGGGGAGAAAGTGTTCATCTTTTTTTGTTTGAATGCCAAGATCCCGGTCGGTATGCCAGTCATACAGCAGCAAATCCGCAAACAGCCGGTTGAATGCCGCTGGATCGATTACGTCAAGCACGGCCTTGTAAAACACGATGACGATCGCAGTCGCGCATTCAAACGCGTATCGCTCGCTATGGACAAAAATGTCCTTGATCGCTTCGGAAGCGGTGACATCTGGGCGAAGACGAAAGCCGCCGCGCTCGTCCCGCGTCCAAAAATCGCTGTTGCAGCGCGAAAAACGGAAAATGGCAAACCGCGCCCGGCTTTTCGCCAACTCGCCCGCCGCCCGAACAATGCGGTCGCGCAAGGCGATTTCAAATCGAAGCTGGTGTTTATTTGCATACGTATACAACTTAGGCGAGGAAACAAGGGCATCTAAGATTCGTTGTTCGCTGGTCGGAAGCGAAAACGAACCAGAAACGTCAAAGTTGATTGGTGATAACACGCGAATCAAAGTGAAGATGCCGTTACGCAAAACTTACGAAACTCTGCAAAAAACTTACAAGAATTTCTGTTTGCTTCCTTGTTCATCGCGTCCGATTTCGCCGAAGCTACTTTCGTTTGATATGACGCTCCGAAGGCTTTACTTCCCGTGTAACTCACGGTACAGAAACTATGCGGTATATTTAGAAAGGTTTATGCTTGCGTTTAAATCTCGATCTATACTTATACCGCAAGCATCGCATACAAATATCCGTTCCGACAATGTTAATGTTTTCTTAACATGCCCACATGCACTACATGTTTTTGAGGAAGGATACCATGGATCTGCTTCTATAAATTCAATGCCATACATTTCACATTTGTATTTGATTTTTTGCTTAAACGCATACAATCGCTGGTCTTGAATGGCTTTTGATAAATGGCGATTTTTCATCATCCCTTTTATATTTAAGTCTTCCATGACAATGCGAGCCGGCTTGGTTCTCACCAACTCGTTTGATACTTTGTGTTCATAGTCTTCACGGATATTTGTTATGCGAACTCGCAACTTCTGGATTTGTTTTTCGAGTTTCGTAATGTTGCGTGTTTTGACGTAACGGAACTTCCCTCCTTTTTCTTGGATTTTATTCATTTCGTACTTTCTTGAACATTTGCGTTGCAACCGCCGCAAACGTTTTTCTAACTTTTTGACTCGTTTCGTTTGATTGATATTGGGATATATTTTCCCATTTGAGCATACGGCTAAATGTTTAACACCAACATCAATACCCAATGAATTTTGTGTTAAGGCTGTTGTTTGAGAATTGACTTCAAATCCAACGGAAATATACCAATGAACACCATCAAATGCCACTCTAGGGTTATAGTATTTTGCATTAGTTGGTATTTTCCCTCGCTCTGATAAGCGAATCCAACCAATTTTTTATAAATTTAATCCAACAGATCCCAACCTCCTTGTCGAAAGGATCGCATTGACAATATAGATGCAGCGGAAAAGCTTCCCAATATCCTTGACGGAATCTCGACTGCCCGAGGCATACGGCCTCCTTTTCCCCCGCGCCAAGGCGCGGAGGCAGGCAGAACCCTATGTGCAGAACGGTGGGGGCGGCGTTGTTCGGCCGCCAGGCAGTCGATCCAAGCGCTTTGCAAAAGCCGTCGATGTGAAAGCGTCCAATCGCATCTATATAGCGATGCCATAGAAGAAATGTATGCACTCGCGCCGGTGTTCATTCCCCTTTTTTAGGAAAAGAACGCTTTCCTGTGGGATGGAGAAGAGGGAACGGGGATGGATCAGCGCGTCCTAAAATTTTTTTAAAAAGGTATTGCATTTTTGGAGTTAAGGTGGTATATTAGAAAACGTCGCTGATCGAAGAGGTTGTTTGACAGCGATGCGAAGCAAAAAAAGCAGTTGACATCGAAAAAGATGTTATGCTAACATAAAAGAGCTGTTTGAGATAGACAAAACAGTCGAAAGCTTGTTCCTTGAAAACTGAACGAAACGAAGCGCGAAAGAAAAGCTGAGGTGCCGTAATTTCGCCTAAAGGCAGCCCGCGTCCTGCGGGCAACGGCGAAATATCGCCATCCTGGCGATCTCGAAGCCAAATGTTCTTCACTCGCAGAGGTGCTTGCACCCCAAGGGGGAAGGTTATTTGGCAGAAGAGAGCTAGGCGCCGAAGCTGGACAATGCGAAAAGCCAATCAACTTTCTTTGGAGAGTTTGATCCTGGCTCAGGACGAACGCTGGCGGCGTGCCTAATACATGCAAGTCGAGCGGACCAAATCGGAGCTTGCTCTGATTCGGTCAGCGGCGGACGGGTGAGTAACACGTGGGCAACCTGCCCGCAAGACCGGGATAACTCCGGGAAACCGGAGCTAATACCGGATAACACCGAAGACCGCATGGTCTTTGGTTGAAAGGCGGCCTTTGGCTGGCACTTG
>NZ_MVKA01000068.1:0-2819 GCF_002042905.1 Geobacillus sp. LEMMY01 | reverse complement strand
CAGCCCGTGAAGAAGGCTTCGTTTTTTGGCAAATGGTATCATCAATCGACACAAAAATGGGTTGCTTCTCCCGTTTGGCTATTCGCTTGATGCGATGCAGGATCCATGGCTGGAGTTTGCGAAGCAACGTCTCTTCATCCCAAGGGCTTTTCGTGAAAAAATGGCTGARCGTTGTTCGATGATTGGGATGAAAACTCCAGTGATGGAGATCCGTCAGCGTTCCCGAGAATCCCTTGGTGGTCAAGGCATCGACGATATGAACGAGATGCTTCAGAACCGGCTTCGAGAAATGCAATGCCAACCCCAATGCGAAGAAAAACTTGTGGATTCCTTGATGATGTGCTAATCTATTCATGAGACATGAACCTCCTTGTGAATGGTTGGTTAGCACATCTATTTTAACCAAGGAGTCGGGTTCATGTCTCCTTTTTTGTTTGGTTGTCAATTTATGTTAGTGAATTTGCTCATCTACAGTTCTGTAAATACTTTAGCCCCCCTAAAACATTACTGAACCTATTATATCGTTCATTGAAAAGTTGACCTTCGTATAAGTGGTGCCTAATCCGATTATACTGCCGCTTAAAAAAATGGAAAGGAGCGGGACTGGGCATGAAACGTCTCAAAATCATCAATGATCACGAATGGACACTTCGTAAACAGGAACGGAAAATCAAGCATCCCCTTCTTCGCCAACGGGGAATGGCGGTTCACCTAGTCATGGAGAACTATTTGAGCAAAGAAGCGAAGAGCACTATCGTGATCGTCTCATGGTTTTGGTGTTGGATAACATCCGTATTCACCATGCCCAAATAGTTCAGAAGTTTTTGCGAGAGGAAAGGAAGTATTTTCACTTGATTTCTCTTCTTCCCTATTCGCCACAGCTCAACCCGATCGAACGGTTATGTAAATTTATGGAATATAAGGTGATTGCTAATGTCTTTCGTAAGGATCACAACGATATCATTCAAGCCATTACTCGTACAGGATGACTGAGAAGTTAACTCCTTGATATTGCATGTATATAGATGGAGTTTGAAGCTTTACCATTTGTCGCTTTTAAAGAGCTATTTGAACGACGATCGGGCAACCGAACAACGTCGCTTCCGGGTGATTGTTCGGTCTTCCGTCACGTCAAGGCTTGCCTCCGTGAGTCGGAAAAGAGACAAGCGACTTTTTCATCAAGGGTATGTTAAACTGCTTCGTTACATCTATCCTGAAAACACCAATTAACAAAAAACGGCCCCCACCTAGCCTTCGGAATTAGATTCCAATTTAACTTATTTAAGTATATATGGTTAACCAAAGCTACGCACTCGTTTTTTCCCGTTTCACTTCGTACCCTAACCCCTCTAACCGTTTCACCGTTCGACGCACGATGCTCGCTTCCCGATGCCGATCCCAGTAGTCGGTTCCCAACTCGCGATACGGTTCCTTTCGAGTTAAGATCGAATGGATGATTTCTAATATGTTTCTCCCTAATGCGACACTCGCTCGATTCGCTCCCCTTCGTTTCACAATTCGATGGTGCTTCGCTGACAGGTAGTTGTTCTTCGTTCGGGCGGCAGCACGGGCACATTCCACAAGGTACACCCTCAGCTTCTGGTTTCCTTTCCCCATCCGATCAGACAGCCTTTTTCCCGCACTCTCATGATTCCCGGGAGCCATTCCCCCCACGAGGCCAAATGCGCGGCCGTAGGAAACCGGCTCATATCTGTCCCGATTTCCGCTATGATTTGCTCCGCACCTTGCCGCCCGACTCCCGGGATCGTATCGATGAGCTCCAGCACTTCATGAAAAGGCGCGTTCTCTCCTCGATCTCCCGATCCAACCGGACAATCGCTCCGTCTAAATATTCCACATGGCGCCATTGCTCCGCCAATATCATTCTTTGATGCGTCCCTATGATTCCTTTCAACGCGCTCTAGAACTCCTCCTTTTTTTGTTTCAGCCGTCCTTTGGCGAGTTGGATCAGCCTCGCCGGATCGTCCGTTCCTTCGATTAGGGAGCGAAGGATGAGCCGAGCCGACACCCCATTGATGTTGGTGACTACCGAAGACAGTTTGATATTGGCTCCTTCGAGCACTTTTTGGATACGGTTGAGCTCCTCGGCCCGTTCCTCGATCAAAATGCGCTGACAACGGACCAGTTCCCCGAGTCCCCACTGAGCCCGATCGGGGATATAGCTTCCCTTTAACAATCCATGGCGAAGAAAGTCCACGATCCACTTGGCATCTTTGACATCCGTCTTTCGCTCGGGAACCGTTTTAATATGTTGGGCATTCACGACAAGCACTTCGATGGGTTCCTCTTCAAGGAGGTGATACACCGGCTTCCCATATACGCCTGTTGATTCTATGGCAACGTGCGTCACTTGTTTTTCTTTCAGCCAATCCACCAATGCCTCGAGATCATTAGTCATCGTACCAAATGTGCGAATGTCTTTTCCTTCAKGGGTTAGGGCACAAGCTGTGATCAATTGCTTATGYASATCCAATCMACAACAGCGYTCRTACGTAACTATTCAGCCCGTACATAGAAAAAATTTACGAGAGCCGGTTTGTTCGTACCTTCCTTGTCTATACTAATTACCATCATAGACATGGGAGGTGAACACAATGGCAAATGTTGCTTTTGGCTTCCAAGAAGCGGTCTTCACACTCGAAAGCATGGTGGCAAACATCGAACGTCAAGCACAGACCATCGAAAAACTCATCAACGAAAATAAACAGTTAAGACAAGAAAACCAGCAATTGAAAGCACGTATTGCAGAATTAGAMGCCCGTACGAAAAAAAACAGTACGAATAGTCATTTACCGCCG
>NZ_MVKA01000069.1:0-1331 GCF_002042905.1 Geobacillus sp. LEMMY01 | reverse complement strand
CACTCCCACAGTGAGCGGTCCTACAACCCCAAGAGGACATGCCTCTTGGTTTGGGCTGTTCCCGTTTCGCTCGCCGCTACTCAGGGAATCGCGGTTGCTTTCTTCTCCTCCGGGTACTAAGATGTTTCAGTTCCCCGGGTGTGCCCTCCATGCCCTATGGATTCAGGCATGGATACTGCCCCATTACGGACAGTGGGTTCCCCCATTCGGACATCTCCGGATCCACGCTTGCTTACAGCTCCCCGAAGCGTTTCGGCGTTTGCCCCGTCCTTCATCGGCTCCTAGTGCCAAGGCATCCACCGTGCGCCCTTTCYAGCTTAACCTATCGCGCTCTCGGCTTCTTCCTTACTGTCTAGCTTCGGCTCGCCGCCKCTCKSKGYCAAATAACCTTCSCCTTCGGGATGTAAACATCCCTCTAGGCGAAGAACATTTGCCCATCGCGGCGAAACGCTCGCCTCCGCTTTTCTTTCCGGTTATCTAGTTTTCAAGGAACGAAGTYWWMACTRGMGCTGCCTTGAGTCTGCTTCTTTGCAGCTTTGCGCCGAGGAATCBATCTTCCTTGARCCTGCTKGMAGACGMAGGCGCAAMHCACTTGARSDAAKGCCYCATTCCTTCAARACTGRRCSWAASWGRAGCGCGGTTGWSCACCGAMTCACGACTWATGTCTAGCTCCAGCGCCTGGCKCTCTTCKRCCARMTRASCTATMSSCCCRKRTRCACAYTGCRWGGAACGWTRAGWTCCCTCAAAACTAAACAARACMGCAAGCGTCATTATAATCAAACCAKKCGMTTYTGTCWWTAWCATCCTTAGAAAGGAGGTGATCCAGCCGCACCTTCCGGTACGGCTACCTTGTTACGACTTCACCCCAATCACTTGCCCCACCTTCGGCGGCTGGCTCCCTTGCGGGTTGCCTCACCGACTTCGGGTGTTGCAAGCTCTCGTGGTGTGACGGGCGGTGTGTACAAGGCCCGGGAACGTATTCACCGCGGCATGCTGATCCGCGATTACTAGCGATTCCGGCTTCATGCAGGCGAGTTGCAGCCTGCAATCCGAACTGAGAGCGGCTTTTTGGGATTCGCTCCCCCTCGCGGGTTCGCAGCCCTTTGTACCGCCCATTGTAGCACGTGTGTAGCCCAGGTCATAAGGGGCATGATGATTTGACGTCATCCCCACCTTCCTCCGACTTGTCGCCGGCAGTCCCTCTAGAGTGCCCAACCGAATGCTGGCAACTAGAGGCGAGGGTTGCGCTCGTTGCGGGACGTAACCCAACATCTAACGACACGAGCTGACGACAACCATGCCCCCCCTGTCCCCCTGTCACACCGAAGGGG
>NZ_MVKA01000063.1:0-2778 GCF_002042905.1 Geobacillus sp. LEMMY01 | reverse complement strand
AKTGTGGACAGGCTCAATTTCCGGATAGAAGATGTCCATGTGGACGATTTTCAAGCGTTCTATGATACGTTGGATGCGTTTGAAAAGGCGGGTGTGCTAAATGTTCGGCGTCAATTCAAAACAGGGGCGAGCGAGTACGCATATAATCTCCATTTCGGACAAGGTGACGGCGCTGTTTTCGTCGGTTATCGGCATAATTCGATAAACGCAAGACTAGCAAAAGAACGGTTTCACATGAAAGTTGAGCTAAACCCAAATAAGCATAGATTTGAGGAATATAAATCTCTTTGGATTGCGTTGAGGGATTTTCGTAACTTCAAGAAAACGATAAAGTCGGTCGATCTAGCTTTCGATCTGTTGGGCGTTCCGATCGACGCCATTGTTCCGGTATCGACGACAGGGAAATGTGCAAATCGCGTACATGGGACGTTTTATTTTGGGCAGCGCGGCTCGCATGGATTCGTTCGTATATATGACAAGGCAAAAGAGGAGGGATTACAGGGCGTTGAAAAAACGCGTGTAGAGTTCACTATCACGTATGCGGAGCCGATCACGTTTCAAATTTTTCAAGCGATAGGCGCATATGACGTTTTCGAGCAATATATCATTTCCGTGGTGGATTTCGACAAGTTAGACGCGGAGGTGGCTTGTATTCTGTTTGCGTTACATCATGCTTTTCGATCTTTGAAGGATTTCACGCGGAGAAAGCAGGAAAAAATAAAAAAGGCTCTGCTGGGAACAGAGCGAATAAATTTCCAGTCTGTTTTTAATGAGCAAAAGAACGGTGTTTTTCAAACGGTTAAGAAGATCATTAACTTTGATTGGTACGACAAGGTGGTTGATACTAGTATTGTACCGATATTGCCGTGATATGTAAACATATTGGGGTGCGATCATATTTTCGTAATACGAAAATGGGGCGAGGTTTTGGCTGGGTGTCGCGGTTCCTGCTGGGGGACCTTCCGCGTCCGCGGTAGCGGGCGGAAGGTCCACAGGCGCGACACAGGCGGGACCTCGTTTTATTTTTTGTCTGACGAAAATATTTTCGCATTGAGAAAGACTTGTTCGGTACAAATATTTGTCTGACGAAAAATAGTTCGGTCAGATGCGGATAAATATTCGTCTGACGAAAATTTGTTCAGTCGGATACGGAAGCGGATAAAATGCGACAGGTGGGCGCGGCGGACGCGCGGTGCCGCGCAAGGGTTCTCGGGGTTCCCTGCGCGGTGACGCGTCGCCGCCGCCGTCTGTTTCATTTCACGATCACGACGGAAAAAGGATCTTGACGCGTCGGGAGGACAAGCGCTAAAATGGACACAAAGAGAAACGAAAGGGTGATAAAATGGCACGGGACATTAGGGTTGCGTTTAAGTTAGCGGAGGACAAGAAGGAGCTTTTGCAACAATACGCGGAATCATACGGCGTTACGATGTCGGGGCTCTGTGCGTTTATCATTGGTCAGTGGTTATACAATCAAGAAAAGGTCGCGAAGCCGATCATTGAGGCTGTGGGGGAAGTAGTTCGCGAAGTGGTGCGGCAGGAATTGAGTGAGGAAAAGGTGAGGGAGTTTATGAAGATTGAGCTGGCGGAAACAGCCCGAAAGTGAGCGGAGCGAACGTGCCTTGACCACTGGGTGGCGCCCTCTGGTATGCTTGCCGAGCGAAGCGAGGGGAGCGGCAGGCGGAGACCTGCCGTCAAGCATAGGGAGTCCAGAGGGCGCAGGGCCCCAGTGTCAAGGCTCGGGCGTGGCTCGACAGCGACACATAGGGAGGACATGTCGCGACACATGGAAGGAGGTGAAGGACATGGAAAGACTTGCGGAAAGACTTGCGGAGTATAAGCGGCGATACCGTGACGCGATGGATGCGCCGAGATCCCGACGCGGTTTTCTGCTGGCGGACATCATGACAGACATGGAACGTGAATTCCGCATACCGTTTTTGCGTGATCGTGCGGAAAAGGAAGTTGACGCGGAGGTATTGCGTTTCTATCGGCTGGTTTCGGACAGTCGGTCGATTTGAATTTCCAGCTCTACCCGCATATCTAATTAGCGGGTAAATGTGTACATTTTGTACATTCGGGAGGTGGGAAATTGGAAATTCGCATGAGTTTGGACAGGCTCAATTTCCGGATAGAAGATGTCCATGTGGACGATTTTCAAGCGTTCTATGATACGTTGGATGCGTTTGAAAAGGCGGGTGTGCTAAATGTTCGGCGTCAATTCAAAACAGGGGCGAGCGAGTACGCATATAATCTCCATTTCGGACAAGGTGACGGCGCTGTTTTCGTCGGTTATCGGCATAATTCGATAAACGCAAGACTAGCAAAAGAACGGTTTCACATGAAAGTTGAGCTAAACCCAAATAAGCATAGATTTGAGGAATATAAATCTCTTTGGATTGCGTTGAGGGATTTTCGTAACTTCAAGAAAACGATAAAGTCGGTCGATCTAGCTTTCGATCTGTTGGGCGTTCCGATCGACGCCATTGTTCCGGTATCGACGACAGGGAAATGTGCAAATCGCGTACATGGGACGTTTTATTTTGGGCAGCGCGGCTCGCATGGATTCGTTCGTATATATGACAAGGCAAAAGAGGAGGGATTACAGGGCGTTGAAAAAACGCGTGTAGAGTTCACTATCACGTATGCGGAGCCGATCACGTTTCAAATTTTTCAAGCGATAGGCGCATATGACGTTTTCGAGCAATATATCATTTCCGTGGTGGATTTCGACAAGTTAGACGCGGAGGTGGCTTGTATTCTGTTTGCGTTACATCA
>NZ_MVKA01000016.1:0-71693 GCF_002042905.1 Geobacillus sp. LEMMY01 | reverse complement strand
TTCCAGCACCGATAGCGCTTTACCTTTACGAACAAGTACACCGGTTGATGGAAAATCGCCAAATCCCGTACTTTTCTTGTCCGTCTGTCGTGGACAGAGGAAGTGGCAAACCCACAATGAGGGCAACGTTCCTGTGTCTCTGTTTTCTCTACATGAATCGCATAACCATAGGAAAGAAGTTCTTGTTTAATCACTTTAAATTCTGGCAATCCTAGTGGTATCGAAAGCACTTACGAGACCTCCTTAATGTTGATTTCACCGCTAACATTATTGCCAGGATCTCGTCAGTGCTTTCTCTTTTTTGTCACTAAATCACAAAATTTGGTGATGAACCCCAACAATAAAGAAATTTCCATACACAATACAATATTATTAAATGAATATATATTCATATATAAAATATCACTGATTGTATGTAAAATATAAAGGCTACAAAATGGCGAATGGGCGAATGAATTGTTGCTATCTGACAGAATAAAAGTGGTTCTTACATAATCTTGGTGAATAGGAAAGGACTAATTAAGAAAATTAGTGTGTAAATTGGAATTTTTTGGCTTATCATTCTCAATTAATATCGACTTTTCATCAAAAGAACGTAAGAACCATAAAAGTACATAAGTCGGCGGCGTAAAAGTGCAGAATAGCCTCCATAAAAAAGAGCCTTGCCAGTTATCCCAATATCGATTACTCTCCTAATGCTGCGCTATGACAATACAGCTCGTGCTAATGGTCGGTAAAATTGGCAATGAATATTACCATATCCTGTTTTTCTTTGCGTCATCTTATTATAAGTGTTGATTATCCAGCATTTTACCATTAAAACGTTTCGATAAAACATTACCACTCAGAAGGTTGTGACAATGCAGCAGTTTCCAATTTTTCTTTTTCCTTCTCTTTTCGGTACCATTCCCTAAAGGCGAAAAAGAGCATTATGCCATAAATAATTTCTTGAATAATTTTCATTAATATCCCGCCAAGCTGCTGATCGTAAAGAAGCGGAACGGCAAAGAACATCTCTGGTCCTGTTAAATCAAGAGAAGCTAATGTATCGGCAGGAACGCAAAGAGCAAGCGACTTCAACCACATTTGCGGATCGTAATAAGTTGCATATAGCGGTTTCCCTGCAAAAATAATTAAGGCGCACGCCGGAGTTAATAAAGCGCCGTCTGCAAAAATATAGCCTATTTTCTTAAGACCGCTAAGGGACTGCCAGCCCGGCATTTTATTAAGGAGAGGCCACCACATCATCCATGCAGCGATAAAAATCATCGTGGTAATTACCGCATGATAAAGCGCATTGCTGTTCGCTAAGTCAAAAATAAATGGAACGTGATAAAATGAGAACAAGCTGTTAAATAAAACAACCGCAAAAAGCGGCTTTGTCAAAAGCGTTACTGCCGCCTTTAATGGCCGAATTTCGAAAAGCCTCTCAAACAACCAATTTGGTATTCCTAAAATAAGTAATGGTGGAGCCATGAAACTTAATATTGCCATTTGTATCATATGTGCGCTAAAAATCAAACGACCAAGCAAATCAACCGGCGAACCGAGAGAAATATAAAGAAATACAATACCGGTGACAAAATATGCTTTCTGCTTACGCGTTGGCGGTCCTTCCTTTGTAAAACGAGTTCTCCAAGGCCCAACAATCATAAAATACAGACACGTAATCAACAATAGAAATGCAAGGAAATAAGGACTCCATAACGCAACAAAACCAAACATGCTTAAAGATGCCATCCTCATATCACCTCAATTCTTTCTCTTTTCATTATGATACACACCTATTGTTAAGCGCTATCAATCAACCAGCTTGTACATATGAAAAACTCAGCTTAGTAACGTCAAACTCGGAATTTGGACAGTGGAATACGGTATTCGAAGATAAACGTTTAACCGCCGCCATCATTGATTATTTCATCATGCCCATATTCTGACCTTTAATATAAAAACAATATTAAGTTTATGTCCAATATACATAAACCATATAGAATTCTGTCAATGTATACTTGATATTTCAATTTTACCATAAATATAACAAAAGTAAAAGATGATAATAAGATTATCTAAGACTGGAAAGCTCGGCAAATAGCCGAGCTTTTTGTCATTGTCATTTTTATTGTCAAAATAACAAAAATTCTTATCTTATTATGTTACTATTAACTCCCGTTAGCCACCCATGCATCGCTTCGCGACATCACAGATGATGGAAGTTCATTCGTTCTTCCATGGGAGTTGATTAAAGAAATATCTTTATCATGAAAAAAGGATAACCAAATGGCATCCCTTACATTTTTTGAACACAAAGTTTATTCTTTAACTTTTAGCAATCGCATGCTGTTTAATGTTACGATTAATGTTGCTCCCATATCGGCAAATATCGCTAACCATAGCGTTAACCAACCAGGCACAATTAACAGTAATGCCAATGCCTTAATCCCTAAAGAGAAAGTAATGTTTTGCTTAATAATTGCTAAAGCTTTACGGCTCAATTTAATCGTATATGGCAATTTGCTTAAATCATCAGACATTAAGACAATATCGGCTGTTTCTAGGGCTGTATCGGTTCCAGCACCGCCCATCGCCACACCAACGGTTGAAGCTGCAAGAGCTGGTGCATCGTTCACACCATCTCCAACCATTGCCACGCTTTGATGCTTGTCGCGAAGCTCTTTAATGAAATTCAGTTTATCTTCTGGAAGTAAATCGGCTTTAATATCGGAAACGCCGACTTGTTTTCCGATGGCTTCGGCTGTTCTTTGGTTATCTCCCGTCAGCATCACTGTTTTTTCAATGCCGACTTGATGAAGTTTTCGAATAACCTCTTTGGATGATTCTCTTATTTCATCTGCTACGGCAATTAACGCCAGAATTTCTTTTTCCGTTCCTAACGCCATGACCGTTTTCCCTTGTGTTTGAAGGGCTGTAATTTGTTCTTTTATTTCTGATTGGATGCCATTTGGAAGAAGTTCTTCAAAAAGACTTGGACTTCCGACATAATACATTTCGTTATTTACTTTGGCTTTTACCCCTTTACCTGTAATGGACTGGAATTCTTCAACCGATACATCATTAAAATTCAATCCGTCTTCTTCTGCTTTTCTTATAATGGCGGAAGCAAGTGGATGCTGTGAGCCTTTTTCAATGGCAGCTGTAATAGTCATTAGTTCATTTTCATTGCCATTATAAGTGATCACATCAGTGACAGATGGAACACCTTTTGTTAATGTCCCTGTTTTATCAAAAGCGATGACTTTTAGAGATCCTGCTTCTTCTAAATAGATGCCACCTTTAATTAACACCCCGTTTTTCGCTGCATTTCCAATGGCGGTTACAATCGCAACAGGCGTGGAAATGACCAACGCACATGGACAACCAACCACTAATAGAGCTAGACCTCGATAAATCCATTCGCTCCAATCTGCCCCCATAAATAATGGCGGAATAACGGCTAGTAAAAGAGCAAAAATGATAATGACTGGTGTATAGTATTTGGCAAAACGATCCACAAACGCTTGAGAAGGTGCTCGTTCTGCTTGAGCTTCTTCCACTAAATGAATGATTTTCGAAAGAGTTGTATCTTCTACTCGTTTTGTCACTTTTACTTCTAATAATCCTTCTTCATTCAATGTTCCTGCAAAGACTTCATCACCAACTGTTTTCGCTACGGGAACACTTTCTCCCGTAATGGCAGCCTCATTTAATGTAGATGTACCCTTGATGATGATTCCATCCATCGCTAATTTCTGACCGGGCTTTACGATCATAATATCCCCGACTTGAATATCGTCAACAGGGACCATCATTTCTTCATTTCCGCGACGAATTAATGCTTCTTTTGGAGCAATATCCATTAACGATTCAATGGATTGACGAGCTTTATCCATAGAATAACGCTCTAAGGCTTCGCTAATGGCGAATAGAATAACAACCGTTGCACCTTCTCCCCATTCACCAATCGCTGCAGCTCCTAAAATCGCCACTGTCATCAGCGTATTCATATCAAAATTCAATCGAACTAGGTTCTTGAAACCTTTAATAAATAGCGAATATCCACCAATTAAAATCGCTGCAGCATATCCAATTGTCGCAAAGATATGCTCTTCTCCGTATTGCTTCCCTAAAAACCAACTGATCACAAGCAAAACGGCGGAAATATACACTTTAATGTTCTCTTTTTGCTTCCAAAAAGGTTCACGCTTGACTGATTTTTCTTTATCTTCCCGAACCTTTAAGTTTTCAAAAGCTCCTGCTTTTTCTAATTCTTCGATGGTTGTTGTACCCCAAACGGTAATTTTAGATGCTCCAAAGTTTACTTTAGCATCTTGAACACCTGGCAATGATTTTACATTATTTTCAAACTTTGCCGCACAGTTTGCACAAGTAAATCCTTGAACACGGTAGGTTTTCGCTTCTGATTTAGATAATTTTGCTTGTTGTTCAGACACGGACTTTCACCTCTTTATCATGTACTAACGCAATCATGATTAACTGCTTAATATGGTCATCATCCAGCGAATAAAATGCTAGCTTTCCTTCTTTTCGATACTTTACAATCCCTTGTTTATAAAGAGTCCGTAAATGATGGGAAGTGGTTGCAACAGAAGCCCCAATGATATTGGCAATATCACATACACATAACTCTTTATCTTGGCAAAGTGAATAGACAATTTTTGCCCTATTTTCATCTGCCAGTGCTTTAAACAACAGGACAACACTGGATATATCTTCTTTTTGCAATTCCCCTTGTATTCGATTGACTTTTTCTTCGTCATAACAATAAATTTCACATGTATCTTTCTTACTCATTCATTATCCCCCTTTCATATTCAAATTTCCGTTCGAATATATTATACCCCATTTCTTTTATTATTCAAATATTTATTTGAATTAAAAAAAAAGAATGGAATTTAAAAAAATCAACCCAATATTTACCGTGCGATTCATTTAATTAGCTACATCAAAAAATTCTATTAGATAAAAACAATAAACCTCATTATCCGCAAAAAGATAATGAGGTTTACTATTTCTTAAACAATAAATATGCGTTTAAGCCGCTAATCACAATAGCTGACATCACTCTATATTGTTTTTCGCTAGACTTTCATTTCCCC
Organism: Geobacillus sp. LEMMY01; assembly: GCF_002042905.1. Classification (NCBI taxonomy): domain Bacteria; kingdom Bacillati; phylum Bacillota; class Bacilli; order Caryophanales; family Anoxybacillaceae; genus Geobacillus; species Geobacillus sp. LEMMY01. The sequence continues at coordinate 66,579 of NZ_MVKA01000016.1, read as the reverse complement.
ATGATGGATTTGAGAGGTTTCAATTTGAATGGTTGTATGCAGAATCTTAAATTTTTCTTCAATCATGTGAATAGCATCTTGTAAAACCTTTTGGCTGTCTTGATGATCTTCAATCAAAATATGGCAACTTAATGAATCCAACCCTGATGTAATCGTCCAAATATGGAGGTCGTGAACGTTAATCACTCCTTCAATACTTTCTAAGGCTTTTTTCACTTCATTTTGATCAATGGTAATGGGCGTTCCTTCCATCAAAATATGAACCGTATGTTTAATCACTCCCCAAGCGCCTTTCAAGATTAATAAAGCAACCAAAACGGAAATAATGGGATCTGCCACATACCAACCAAAGATCCACATGACAAGCCCAGCAACGATAGCGCCTACGGAACCCAGAGCATCACCGATCACATGAAGATAGGCACTACGAAGATTGACATTATTTTTCACATCCCCTTTTCTCATTAACGCCCAAGCACTTAAAAGATTGGCAAAAAGACCAATGGACGCAATGATCATCATAGAGCCGCTAGCTACCGTTGGTGGGTTGTAAAAACGTTCAATTGCTTCCCAAATAATAAATCCAGCGATAACAAACAAGGTAACTCCATTAAATAAAGCGGCTAAAATTTCAAAACGATAAAAGCCATACGTTTTATTGGGGGAAGCTGGTTTGGTGGCAAACCAAATAGCAACTAGACTAAGAACAAGTGAACTGGCATCACTAAGCATATGACCAGAGTCAGAAAGAAGAGCTAGACTGTTTGTGATTAAACCTCCGAAAAACTCTAACAACATAATTCCAGCGGTAATAAGAAGGGCAATCGTAAGCCCTTTTTTATTACCTTCTCTGCCGTGATCGTGATGGTGTCCGTGGTGATGGTGATGACCATGGTGGTCGTGAGAATGATGGTGGTGATGATGATGCATGATAAAATACCTCCTTAATGATGTTCAGCATGATCAATGGCTTGTTTTAATAATGAAATAACATGTTCGTCATCGCAGGAGTAAAACAGTGTTTTTCCTTCACGGCGATACTTAACCAGTCTCAGATTTCGCAACATACTAAGCTGATGAGAAACAGCTGATTGAGACATTTCCAACACTTCTGCAATATGATTGACATTACACTCTTCTTGCGATAACAAATAAAGAATTTTGATTCTTGTTGGGTCGGATAATACCTTAAATATTTGCGATACATTTTCAATGGTTTCAGATTTTAAGAAAGAATGGTCTTCGGTCTTCATGATGATTTCCCTCACTTTATTTATTATATATGAGCATGTGTTCATATGTATGTATCATATTTTACCTTCATTTTTTTGTCAAGTTTAGGAAATGTTTTTTTATGAAAATGGGTGATTTAGATAATAATGAATGAGGGGGAGACTGAGGACAAACGTTCAGGTGGAAAAATCGGACTTGCAACATGCCGATTTAAGGGGATAAAAAGGACAGCAGCAAACTGTCCTTTCCGAATATCAGCATTAAATTCTTCTTCAAGTTCCCGTATGACGTTATCCTCATTACTTGTTTGTTGTGTTTGTTCCTCTTTTTTCTTAGTTTCTTTCTTGTCTTTATCCCTGTTCATTAGAAACCTCCGTATGAATGCAGTTTATGGATCGATTCAAAATGACCACTTTTTATTGTTCGCTTTCGATTTCATTTTTAGCATCCTTCTTGTTACGTTCTGTATACCATATCATCTTCACATTTTAATTGTGTCACATCCGCTTTCATACTTTTAGCGATGTCTTGAGTTCTGATGAAATAACAAAAACTCCCGAAAGAACCATTTTTGGATTATTTTCTCTACACATCCGCTAGATTATTCTTTGGGATAACATACAAAAAGGCACAATTTAACATAACGGGTTCGGTTGTTGAGTATAAAATTGAAAAAAGTAATACAAAAAGGAGTTCAATTCGCATATGAATTGGACTCCTTTTATTTGTTGATATATCAATGTTTTATTGAATTTATCACCATTAATCGCATTATAATTAGCAAGTGACTGCTGACCAACAGACAGTATTCCAAATATGTGTTAAAATTGATGCTAATTGGACATAAATTCATTGATGCCTTCCCTTTATCGTGTATTTGCCAAAGAAATTCGCTTATCTAATGCCCACCATTTTCTTTGTCAAACGGATAAAACAAAATCTCGGAAACAAGCTCGTGAGGAATTTATTCAAGCAGGAGTGGATTTAATCAACTGGGGAATTAACTTTGGTTATGATTACAAGTTCTTTGCAGAAATTGGCTTTTCTGAAACTGGAAGAATTATTTCATACACACCAATTTCATAAGAAAGTCATTTCAGGTGGCAGCAGTCATTATGAATACGCTGATAATTCGATTGAACATCCACTTGCGACAATTGACAGAGGATTTCGATGAATTGATTGTACAACCAATCTTTCATCATTCGACCCAAAGGACATTGCTAATCGTGAATGACAACGCCACGAATACCTTTATCCAGCACATTCGAAGACGGCTATCTATTTTAGAAAGACCATTGATAACAGCTCGTGGTGACGGAAAAAGCTATATCTATTCAAACTTTAACTCAAAGTATGCTCAAATGGCTCTTACCATACTTCGGACTTACTACAATTTTTGTTTAGTATACAAAACAAAGGAGACAGTAGGAACACCTGCTCAACGATTAGGCATTGCAAAAAAAACAATTTGATTTAAAAGAAATAATTCTATATGCAATAACCTTAAGGGATTTGATATTTTATAGGACCAAATCAGTATACGATTTGTTTTTTATTTTTTGCTGAAATATCAATATTTTTTGACTAAATCCTTTCTAATGATTTTGGTATTTTATGTTAAACTGAATATATAGATTACTCAGAAAGTTAGCAAAGGGAAAATTAACCCATGAGGGGGAAGTGTATGAAAAAGTTTTTAATTACATTATTAGTATTAATTGCGTTAGGCATTGGGGGGGATTTTGTTACTGAACTATTTAGTGCTAAACCACCTTTACCAACCATAACTGTTGGAGAAAAAAAGGTAGAAGTGGCACAAGGTTCGTATTGTTGGAATGGATTACTTAATTCTGTTTGTGCCGATACAAGTTCTCCGCCAGAACTCATTAAAAATCAAGAACTAAAACCTGTGGTTGTACCACCAGATTCCCAATTGAAAATAGAATTCAAAGATGAGCCTAAAGAAAATACATTAGTAGTAAATAGATGGCTTACAAATGAAAAAACAGAAAATGTTCCAATAAATGATAATGTGATACTATTACCAAAAGAAAAAGGTGTATATGTGTATGATGTTTCAGCGAGATGGGAAAAGGGAGATTCAAGTTATGCCTTTGTAATTGAAGTACGGTAGTAACCTTTTAGTAACAGTCTTAATTGAACAAGTCAATATAATTTTAGTTTAAAACGCTTGGAATAAACCCAAGCGTTTTAATGTGCTTTTTACTTTGTTAAATTTGGTTCGAATTTTGTGCTAATTACGCTGTTATTTGTACTGTTTTTCTTGATTTTGTACTTCTGAACCGAACCCGTTAACTTAACATGCACCTTTTTAGTAAAGTCTTTTATAGAAAAAACAAGTAAAATGAAACCAATACAAAACCGATTACAGCCATGATAACGCAGTATATTTTGGTAGATGTGCGTAAAGCTGTTCCAAAAATTTCTTTTCCCGTCACGGAAAGCATTACCCCCATCGCCAATGCGATAATCATTGCTACTAGCCAAGGGACACCCATCCCATAATTACTTCCGATGAAGGCTCCAACTCCTATGGGGGCGGAGGCTATGGTTGCCCCAAGTATGATGCTGAAAATTCCAAACCCAGCCATCAGCAAGGGAGTAAAAACAGCAATCCCTTCTGGAATATTGTGAAGCATGATCGCAGTCATCATTGGTTTAGTCAATGAATCGTGAGTATTGGCTCCAAGTGCGATGCCTGTTGGAAAATTGTGTAGGGCAATACTGAATGTTAAAAATAGACCAGAATGTACAAATAAGTCTTTTTTAGCGTCATTGGTAATAATGATCACATGATGCGAAACCTTTTCTAGATGCTTATAAATAAAATAACCAAAAATCAATCCGACAATAGCAATAAACCAACCTCCAATTTCTATGCTTTCAGGCAAAATTTCCATCGCGACCAGTCCAAATATCATACCACTACATACTGAAAAAATGGTTGGCGTTCCTTTTTGCCAGCCTTTAAACAACCAAGCAATCACTCCGCCAGATAACATTCCAATAGCAGAAGCAGAAAACCCTAAAAGCCAAAGTGAGTTCATCCATCATCCCCCTTGTACTAAGTTGTCTTTACTTTTATATCTGCCAAACTTATAAAATATGCCTTAAGAAAACAAAAAATCCTCCACCGTGGGAGGATTGTAAAGCCTTCGTTTTCGGAAAAGTGAGGTTTGTTTATTATAAAGGCATTGGAGTTTTAGTTGGTTTTGCGTAACCTTCTTTGTACTTTTCATCAATGTAGTGGCGAATTTCCTTTATAGACTTACCTTCTTGTTTCATTTTAATGGATTCCGCGGCGATTTGTAAGCAAACGCCACAACGAGTACCGTGGTCATCCCAGACAACAGAACCATCTTCATTGATTTTTTTGACAAAGCAATTCATACTACTTTTATGTCCTGCACTCTTCTTTTGTTTGGTTATATTGATTATTTAGCACATAGTTATATTTTTTATAATTCTAAAATAAAAAAAACAGTGATTGCTTAACCTTGACTTAGCACAATCAATAAATTTTTTGACGGCTGAAGAGATGTTTTTCAGAGATATTACCGCAATCCCTATGGTACGATAAATGATCTCTTTCTAAATGAATAAAATACAATGTGTGATACACGAAACAAAAGCATTTCAGGAAGTATACTGATTCCAAGATCAGCTTGATTTTCAGCTACTTCATATTTCGATCTTTGGTGGCACTTGATTTTCCTTTAAAATCCGCCTTACATTGTTATCGCTCCCCCACTTTGGCATAATAAACGCTTCTTCTTCCAGTTAGGGAAAGGAAATCATCTGTTGTTCGTGTTCGTGAAAGTGGGTTCATCCGCCAACAATGCAAACTATTATGTCTTTTTTAAAAAGGATGATGTCAAACGATTTAGATGTAGGTAAAGACACAAACACGAAATCTACTGCACCATTCCATTGATCAATATCATTGTAATCCCCTTCTAATAGTCTAATTAGAAGGATGCTGCATCTGGAATTGTTTTATAATTCTGGACAAACTGCTGTGATAAACTAGACAAATAAAAACGAATATGCTATTATCATAGCAATCTTATCCAATTTTTTGGCGGTAATTATCATTTTTTTATACGATTTATCAAAGATTATACGCTATTATTAAGTTAACTTACTGTTTTATCATTTTTTTATCCTTCACTTTATATTATGTTAACTTAAGATGGGAAAAAGAGAGAAAGGAACGTCACGATTCCCTCTACTCCCCCTACGACTCGCCGCGACAGATAGAATTATATGTAATTCAATATTTCACGCGGCGCAAAGTCGTTGATTTTTTGCAATTCGTCTTTGCTCCACCATTTGAGTCCTTTCAGTGTGTCTTTTTCGTTCTTTGTCATTTGTTCGGTAGACAATGCGGTATCGGATTGGATCATGATTTGATAATAAATTTCCCGGCTAATGAAAGAGATTTCTAGACATACAAAAGCAGCTTGCCAATTCAGCGGCAAGCTGCTTCTTTTTGCCTCACTGATCAAACCGTGACCGACTCTTTGGCTTGTTTCAAATGAATATCAAAGCGGTCGGCGTTCATGATTTTCACCCAAGCGTTGATGAAATCGCGGACGAATTTTTCTCGGTTGTCGTCTTGGGCGTAAAATTCCGCGTAGGAACGAAGAATGGAGTTGGATCCGAAAATGAGATCCACCCGGGTCGCCGTCCACCGCACTTCGCCCGTTTTCCGGTCGCGGATTTCATAAATGCCGCTGTCTGTCGGCACCCATTCATAGTTCATATCCAACAAGTTGACAAAGAAGTCGTTGGTCAGCACCCCGATGCGGTCAGTGAAGACGCCATGAGGCAGATCGCGATAGTTCGCGCCCAACACGCGCAAACCGCCAACTAAGACCGTCATTTCTGGGGCGGTCAGCCCGAGGAGCTGGGCTTTGTCGACGAGCAGCTCTTCCGGCGGAACGCTGTACTCTTGCTTTTGATAGTTGCGGAAGCCATCTGCGAACGGTTCCAACACGGCAAAGCTTTCGACATCGGTTTGCTCTTGTGTCGCATCGCCGCGGCCAGGGAAAAATGGCACTTTGACATCAAAGCCGGCGTCGCGGGCTGCCTTTTCCACCGCAGCGCTGCCGCCAAGGACGATCAAGTCGGCGATGCTTACTTTTTTCGGCAGTTCGCGCTGGATGTCCTCGTAGACGGACAGCACTTTGGCGAGCCGCTCCGGTTCGTTCACTTCCCAGTCTTTTTGCGGCGCGAGACGAATGCGGGCGCCGTTGGCTCCGCCGCGCTTATCCGAGTTGCGGAACGTGCTGGCCGAGGCCCAAGCTGTTTTCACAAGTTCACTGACGGTCAGGCCCGAGTTCAAAATTTTGGCTTTGATTTCTTCAATTTCCGCTTCTGTCAATTCGTAATCGACTTCTGGAATCGGATCTTGCCAGATGAAATCTTCTTTCGGAACTTCCGGGCCGAGATATCTCGTTTTCGGTCCCATATCCCTATGGGTAAGCTTGAACCATGCCCGGGCAAACGCCTCTGCAAATTCTTCTGGATTTTGATGGAATCGGCGGGCGATTTTTTCGTATTCCGGGTCAAACCGAAGCGCCAAATCGGTCGTCATCATCATCGTCGGAACTTTTTTCGACGGATCCTCGGCATCCGGAGCCAAGTCTTTTTCATCCGGGTCGACCGCCATCCATTGCCATGCCCCGGCTGGGCTCTTCGTCAGCCACCAGTCATAGCCAAACAGCATGTCAAAGTACGACGTATCCCACTGGGTTGGCGTCGGCGTCCAAGCGCCTTCAATGCCGCTTGTGATCGTATCGCTCCCTTTCCCTTTTCCATACGAGCTGATCCATCCCAGCCCTTGCGCTTCAATCGGGGCGGCTTCCGGCTCAGGACCGACGTGCGTGGCAGGACCGGCGCCGTGCGCTTTTCCGAACGTATGACCGCCGGCGATCAAGGCGACCGTTTCTTCATCGTTCATCCCCATGCGGCGGAACGTCTCGCGAATATCGCGCGCCGCTGCTTTCGGATCCGGCTTGCCGTCCGGCCCTTCTGGGTTGACGTAGATTAACCCCATTTGCACCGCGGCGAGCGGGTTTTCGAGCTCGCGATCACCGGAATAGCGTTCAGAGGCGAGCCACTCTTTTTCCGATCCCCAATAAACGTCTTCTTCCGGATGCCAGACGTCAACGCGGCCGCCGCCAAATCCAATCGTTTTTCCACCCATCGATTCAATGGCGACATTGCCCGCCAAAATGAACAAATCGGCCCAAGAGATTTTGTTCCCGTATTTCTTTTTGATCGGCCATAACAACCGCCGCGCTTTATCCAAGTTGGCGTTATCCGGCCAGCTGTTTAACGGCGCAAAGCGCTGCGTGCCGGTCGAAGCGCCGCCACGGCCGTCGCCGATGCGGTACGTGCCAGCTGAATGCCAGGCCATGCGGATAAACAACGGCCCGTAATGGCCATAGTCGGCCGGCCACCAGTCTTGGCTTTCCGTCATCAGTTTGCGCAAATCTTCTTTGAGCGCCCAATAGTCTAGTTTTTGAAACTCCTCAGCATAGTTGAACTCTTCATCATGAGGATTCGTTTTTCGGTCATGTTGATGGAGAATGCTTAAGTTCAGCTGGTTCGGCCACCAGTCTTTGTTCGTCGTTCGATTCGAAGACTGATTCGTTACGCTTCCGTGAAACGGACATTGGGCTGCATTCTGACGATTTTGATTTTCCATTCTCCTGTTCTCCTTTCCCTTAATTAACAAAAAATAGAAATTCCATCATTACCATTTCTAACTGTTTTGTTGCCAGTCAAAAATGATAATGATTTGTACATTAGAATTATACTAAATTTATATTTGATAGTAAATAATAAAAGATACCTTTTATTATTTTTATTTGTGTTGCTATACCAGTCCAAGGTATGCCACTATTAATTTATGTTTCAATTGATTTAGAATTCAGTTATTTTTTAATATATAAAAGACGATGGCTTGTTTCATGAAAAACGCCGCTAGCTGAAAAAGGCAAACGCAGCACTAAGAACATCGTTGACGATTCAATTGACGCTAAAAGATGCCGCTCTCCGCCCGGCGTTAGCCGTGCTTGATCCGGAGCTGACGTTTACGATGCGGAAGCCAGTGACTGCAGCAACGGGGGTGGATGCCTTGCGTCAGAAATAGCTTGATCATACGCTATTTTCTTATGAAAGTACCGCTCAACGGACAACCACTGCCTGCCGGAAAGAATATACGATGCCCTGGTATAATCGTAATAAGTATAAAAACATTTCAACCACTTACATGATATATAGTCAAAAACCGGTCATTCATCTCCTCATGAAAATGAGGGGGATTCTGACCGGTTTCTCCTAAAGCGGACACCGTTAAGAAGGGAAATAGAGCTCTACAGCCCGATGCTGGCCATAAAACCGATAACGCCTCGGGAAATCGTGTACGATCTCATAGCTTGGGTAGTCATCCAACCGAATGGACCAGCGAATGCGCCCATCTTTGATGAAAGATAGCAGACCGTCTGATCGTTCGATGCCATCAAAGAAAAACCCGTCACGCGCCACCAGCTCGTCTTCTTCATAGAAGTTGACGACAACTTGGCGATGGCGGTATTCCGTCAGCAAAGAAAGCAAGTCACCCACGTTTTCTCTCTCCCTTACACGTGATTAGATCGACCAAAATAGATGAAGGAGAAACAAACCGGCAAACAGCAAGGCAGAGACAAGATGAAACGTTCTTCTCCACCCTGACGCTTTTTGCCGCCGAAGGACACCTGCAAACAAGGTGATGGCCAACATCGCGAGGCTTGCATAACCGGTCACCAGTTTCCCATGGCCAAAACCGATCACCGCTCCGAGTTTCCATGCCATCACCACTCCGTGAAAGACAATCAAGCTCGTTCCGACAACCGCGAGCGGGATGTGGGCTTTCATCATGCTTCTTGCTATCCGCGCTAACGTGACTTTGACCTTCCGGATTTTTGTTTTGCGGATGACAAGGAAGATAAAATACATATTGACATTGACCAAAAACAGCAGCACCGCCACTTGTGCCAGCCATTTTCCTGCCAGCACCGCAGCTGAGTCGTTCGGGCGAAACAGCCAGATATAAACCGCCGTGCCGATCACCAACAGCGCATTAATGATCATCCAAACATAGTGGGCCATACATCCTCCATGGTTGTTCCGTTTACCATCCATTTTACCCCAAAAAACCATCCCGTCGGAGTGAGGATCATCACACCACAAACGCAGGGGCACTTCCAATACCTAGGTGCTTCCCCTCATTGACGGAAAGCCGTAGGCCGACTTTTTCACTCAACCAAAGCCAATCGGTTCATCCCATGTCGAAGAGAGCGACGCTCTGCCTGAGATGAACCGATGGCTACTTTGTCACCAGGGCTCGATTGTCCATAACCGTTTGTCTCTAAATGGTGCCGCGGCATCTAAACTCGACGGCGGGCATCGTCTTTCGCTTGTTATAACACTAGATATACCCCGATTCCCGCCGCTAGCACAAGGGCCAACCCGGCATAAATCAACACTAGGCGGGTGAGATTGCCTTTGGTTGCTGATGTGTACTGTTCGTCCCCCCGCCCCGACAGCGCGAGCGTGCCGATGAGGCCTGCAAGCATCACGACAGCCGCGGCAATCATTGAGATCGTCAACGTTCTTCCCCCTCTTTCGTTTGCCTGTCGGATGAAAGCGGCTCAACACCTATCTGCAAGGCACGGGCGCCAAACTTCGCCTGCAGCTGTTCAACCGTTTTCCAAAGCGGTTCCATTTTCGCCTCCTTTTCATAATGAAACAAATCGAGCTGCTTCACGGCCCCGGTCCGGTCAAACACATGGAGCGCGGCGACGCCAAGAAGCCGCACTGGACGACCGTCCCAATGCTTTTGGAACAACCGTACAGCATAGGAAAAGATGTCTTCCGCATCCCATAACGGATCCATTCCGGTTTGGCTACGAGTGATGGTTTGAAAATCGTAGTAGCGAATGGTCAGTTGAACGGTCCGCGAGACAACCCGCTTTTCGTTCATCCTCGCACTGACAGACTCAGCCAACTGGCGCAAGACAACGAGCAAGTTCTGTTCCTCATCCATATCGTACGGCAACGTTGTTGAGTGTCCGATCGATTTTCTCTTTTCCGCCGCCACTGGATCAACCGGACGCGGGTCGATGCCGTTCGCTTTCTCTTGAAGGCGCAAACCATAGATGCCAAACGTCTGACGAAGACGCTCGCGGTCAGCTTTGGCAAGATCGCCGATCGTATGGAGGCCAAGCGCATGCAGCTTCTTCGCTGTTTTGTCGCCGACGCCATGCATCTGTTCGACCGGAAGCGGCCATAGCACGCGCGGGACATCGCGTTTGCGCAGCACGGTGATGCCAAGCGGCTTTTTCATGTCGCTTGCCATTTTCGCCAAAAACTTATTCGGGGCGATGCCAATACTCACCGGAATCGACAACCGCTCAAGCAGTTCTTGTTGGATATGGTGCGCCAAAGCGAGCGGGTGAACCGTTGGCGTCCGCCCGGTCATGTCCAAATAGCCTTCATCAATGGAGGCGCGCTCCAATACGGGCGAGAAACGCTGTAAGCATTGAAACAAGCGACGGCTTACTTCGCGGTATAACGCGAAATCCGGCGGCCGCACGACGAGCGATGGACAGCGTTTTTTCGCTTCCCAAAGCGGCATCGTCGTATAGATGCCAAACTGTTGTTTCGCTACATAGCTGGCCGCCAGCACAATTCCTTTCCGCTCTTTCGGGTCTCCTGCCACAACGACCGGTTTTTTCTGAAGCGATGGATCACGGACGATCTCACAGCTAGCGAAAAACGAATTGGCGTCTACATGAAAAATGATCCGCCCATGCGATTCGCGCTCCGTTTGCATCTTTCTTCCCTTCTTTTCTTTCGTTGTTTCCTATTTTAGCAGATCATTTGTTCGTTGGGAACAACTCAGGTCGCTTTCAAGGCGGCAAAAGCGATTTGTTTGCGGGGCGGAAACCGTTCCGCCGCTTCGCTTTCGCCTGTTGAAGGCTCGCTCTTCCATGTACTCCAGCCCATATACAGCAAAAAAAGAATGCCAGCCCCCATCACGGCTGTTTTCAGCCAAGCGGAACCAAGCCAAACGAGCGAGACGCCCAAAACGGCGAGGAAAATCAACAACGTATCACACAACGACGCCGTCAGCACCGCCGGCAAGGCATGCCGCCAACGCCGCTGGACCGCTCCTTGGGTCAAAATGAACACGTTTTGCATCCCCAATGGCAAAATGAGTCCAAACGCAAGGATAAGCCCGTGAAGAAAGGCCTTCATCATGTTTGGTCCCCCTTTTCCCCTTGCAGCCAGCGATAGATCGAAGCGGCATCTTCTTCATCCACATCCACGACACGGGAGCGGGTGCCGACCGGCATGACGGAAGCCGAGATTGTCGCCAACTGTTTTTTTCTTTGCCACCATGTCGTTGCGATTTCCAACGATTGGACGTGACGCTTTAACAAATGCGCGGTCGTTCGCCGAAACCAGCCGTTGCGGAGCGACAGCTGCTTCGAGGAAAGCGCCCAGCCGGCCGCTTGATAGCGCCGCGCCCCGATCCACAGAGCAAGCGGCAACACAAACAAAAGCCCTGCTCCCCATGGACGCTCCATATACGCGGCAACTCCAACCGGAATCGTCAACCAATAAAGCGGGCGAAGCATATATCGACTTTTTGCACGCTGAGGAAGCGGACAAAATGGCACATCGAGGCGATACTCGGGCAAACAAGCCTGAACAATGGGGACGATGCGATGCTTTTTGACCAGCGGGCAAAGAACGACTTCCCCTGACGGTCCGCCATCGAGCGCTCCGCCGGCATGAATAATGGATACAGAGGCGTATCCGAAAAAACGGCGCAGCCAATTCTCATGAATAACGACGCCTTGGACGCGGTCAACAGGGACGGACACCGCTTTTCGTTCCAACCATCCGCGAGCAATCACAATCGTGTCTTCTTGTTTCCGCACGACAAACGAAGCGCACCGGATCATATTTTGCACGATGGCCACTCCATAGGCGGCCAAGAGAATCGACAAGATCAATAGAGCAATATACCATCGTCCATGTCCGTTCCATGTCGACTGAATATCACGGACAAGCGCCTCATACGGAATGAAGTCGCTAAATTGCGACAAAAGCGCACATAAAGCGGCGACCACGCCAAGCGCCCCACCGCTTGTCAACGAAGCGACCCATACTTCTTTCATCGATAAGGTAAACAGAACAGGATGTGGGCGGTTCGCGAGTGGCTCCGGATGGGAAGCGTTTTCCGCCTTGTGTTTCGCCTGTTCCACGCATCGTTGCAGGCGGCGGGCTTCTTCCCTTGATATGGCCCGAAGCGTCACTTCTGCTTCACCGAGGGCATCGCCCGCCGTCTCAATATGCACTTGGACGACCCCCGCCATCCGCTGCCATATTCCCTCTGTCACCGAAATCCCATGAATGCGCTCCAACGGAATGGAACGTTTTTTGCGAACAAACACCCCTTCTTCAACGACCAAGCAAGTGTCATCCCACTCATATGTAAAACGAAGCCAAGAAAGAACGCCCATGACCAGCGTGTAAATGAGGGCGGCCAACGGCACAAGAATATCGGTCCATGAAAACCCATGGCGACTGCCGGCTGCCATGATGACTAGAAGAGGAACGACCATATTTTTTAATTCTTTTCCTAGCCCGGCCATAATGGCAATCGGATGGAGGCGGCGTCTTGCTTTACGCGTCATTGTCATCCGCCACCTTCGCCCACTCCGCAATCAAGCAGCAAAGCCGTTCTGCTTCTTCCATCGGAAGAGCGGGAATTTCATGAGCGGCCGCCGCCGTGAACACCGCGATGGAAGCCAATCCATACCGCTTAAGGAGCGGGCCTTGCCGCACATCGACATACTGAACGCGGGTCATCGGAATGAGCGTTCGCTTCGTGGACCAGACCCCGCGCTGAATGTCGATTTCTTCTTCGCGAATAGCGTAACGCCAACGGCGCTGGCGAAGCACAGGCACCCATCCCACCCATAGAACCACTTCAATCAACCAGATGCCGGCTAACATCCCCAAACACCATTTCGGGACATGAAAGCGCGCCAGCACCCACGCCATTCCGCCAATGACGGCGCCAGAAACCAATGTCCCCAACGCTCCGGTCCAACGCCACACGGTGATGGCTTTTTCCGAAATCGGTTTACCGCTGTTGCGAAGCATCCTACCAATCTCCTTTTGGCGAGTTCAAAATCTGTTTCCAGTATAACAAAACATTTCCACATTAACGACATGTTTTTTGCGAAACATTGACAGAAAAACAAAACGATTATATTCTAAAACTATCTTTTTTGCTTAATTGCATAAAAGCGTAAAAGCAAAAAAGTACATCATGAAATGAACTTCGTGTGAGAAAGGTTGTTGCTGTATGGAACATTCCCGCCCCTCATTGCAAAAAGGGCTGCTGCCCCGCCATGTGCAGTTGATGGCGCTCGGCGGCATGATCGGCACCGGCATTTTCAAAGGGAGCTCTGATACGATTCACATGGCCGGACCGAGCGTTATTCTTACGTATCTCCTCGGCGGCGCGCTGTTGTTTCTCATTATGGCCGCCTTAGCGGAGATGGCCATCGCCTATCCGGGTGAAAACGTTCAGCATTTGATCCGCCGGGCGTTTGGATTTCGCTGGTCGTTTCTCGTCGGGTGGCTGTATTGGGCGAACTGGACGTTGGTCACGGTCGTCGAGCTGCTGGCGGCAGGCAGTTTTTTGCGCTATTGGATGCCGGCGGTGCCGCTTTGGCTGCTCGCTCTTAGCTGCGCGCTGTTTATCATCGTGCTGAACTTGTTTCCTGTTCGCTACTATGGGGAAACAGAATTTTGGCTCGCTGGGTTGAAAGTGGCGGCGCTGGGGCTGTTCATCTTGCTTGGGGTCGGCATGTGGTTGGGAGTGATCGAAGGAGCGGACGGAAACCCATGGAGCCGTTATGCAACGTACGACGCCTGGTTTCCGCATGGGATCGGCGGCATGATCAGCGCCCTGCTTGTCGTCATGTTTTCATACGGCGGAGCGGAGCTGATCGGTGTAGCGGTGACGGAGATGAAAGACGCCGACCGGGTGCTGCCGCGGGTGATCCAAACGACGATATGGCGGGTCGTCGGCTTTTATGTGTTGCCGATCGCCATCATTTGCGGCATCATGCCCTGGAGCGCCGTATCGGCGGAAAACAGCCCATTCGTCCAAGTGCTCGAGGCCACTGGCATTCCGGGCGCCGCCCATGTGATGAACGCTGTTTTGCTTGTGGCCGTCTTATCGGCGGCCAACACCGGGGTGTACGCCACGTCTCGCTTGCTCTTTTCCATGGCTGAGCAAGGAGAAGCGAGCCGCCGCTTGTTGCGGACGACGCGACACGGGGTTCCGCTTTACGGGATGGGAATGGTCGCCGTCTGCATCGCTCTAGGGGTCGTTGGCGCGTACTTGGCGCCGGGGCGGATCATCGGCGAGCTGATGACAATCCCTGGGTTTACGGTGCTGATCGTCTGGATGATGATCGGCGCGGCCCAACTCAAACTGCGGCCGCATTACGACACGAATCCGTTTTTCCGCGTCAAAGGATTTCCGTACACGACGCTCATCGCCGTCGTGTCGCTCGGCGCGATTTGGGTGAGCTTTTTATTCCAGCATGATCATCGAATCGGGTCGGTTCTTTGCCTAGTGATCTTGGCGGTTCTGGCGATGTATGGGGCGGTCAAAGAAAAACAGCGCCGGCTGCCGGAACAGAACATCGACGAACAATCTGCATGAACAAGAGTGCACAAAAAACAGGCCGCTCGTGCCGTTATGACCGGCGCCTGTTCTCTTGTCCTCTCGGGCTGTCCCCCCCCCCCCCGCCATTCTTCCCACGCTCGCCAACCGACGACCTCCATGCAAAACGCCAAAATCAGCGCCTGCTCATCCACTCGCCGCTCGGCCCATAAACGATACAAACGGATCGCAGCCCCGTATCCGAACCAACCGAAGCAAAACAACAATGCCCCCAACCAAAACCATTTCATCGTTTTCCTCTCCCTGTTCATGTTCCCTTCCGCCGAAAGAGGCGGATTTTCTCGCTCACACCTTCTGTCATCCAACAGACTTTTGATTTCATTCTACCTTGATGTCCAAAAAAACAACTGGACTGACCGGCTGCCTTCAAGACCGGCACAACATATAGCGCGAAAAAAGAAGACCGATGCACAGATGGGAAGAGGGTGTCCCGATCCTTTTGGGACACCCTGTTCGTGCCATGGACAATATTGTGCACGGAATGATGGAAAAGAGGCGTCTCGCCGCTTCAGAGCCCCCTTGCTGCGCGTATGATGCCAATGTCGATTCGCTATTTCGCCGGCGACAGTTCATCTTCGGTCACCCATTTGTGGTTTGCTACTTTTTTACCGGTTTCTGTATCGATGTAATCGACCATATACACCGTCGTTTGTTGGGCGGAGTCGATGATGGCTTTCGCGCCTTTCATCCCTTCCATATGGTCGGCATTCAAGACGACTTCGTCCCCCGGCTGGAACGGTTTGTCACCGGCGTTTTCGATTTCTTCATGGATGACCCATTTATGGTTTTTCACTGGTTTCCCGCCCGTGGTTGGAGTGTATGTGACCGTATAGACGATCGTGTCAAAGGCACCGGTGACAGTCGCCTTGGCTCCATCCATTCCCGGCATATGATCCGCATGGATGATGACTTGGCTTCCAATCGGATACTTTGGTTGTTTCGCTTCCTTCAATCCAGCCGGCACCTCTCCTGAACCCGAGTGGTTCATTCCCTCATGACCGGTGTGAGAAGCCGTATTTTCCTTTGGCGCTTTGTTGTCGTCTGCACCGGTGCAGGCGGATAGCAAGAGCGCTGCCATGACCGAAGTTGTGCCTAGCAACATTTTTAATTTTTTCATCGTTTTCACCCTCCTTGCCTTGTTAGCATACCCGGCATTTGTGCAGATTTTATGGAGATGGCCTTGATCGTGCAAAAAGTGGCGACCGTGCATGTAAACATGTGATGGAAAGGCGAGGTTTGCCGGTCTGTGGAGCTGCAGGCTGTGGTGCAAGAGGAACCGATGAGCCCTGGACGCAGGAAGACGGCAGATGGCCGCAGCGGATTTCCCCTGTTTTTAAGTATACAAAGTCTCTTCCACCGCCTTAAACGGAAGAGGGAGCGGGAGCCTGCTGTTTCCGCTTCTCCGTTTCATCCAGGCATCTTTTTCCTTATCTTCCGCCAAATAAACAAAAACATGGCTCCGGATAAAACAGCAAGAATGAGTTTTCCTTGCCACGTGACGCGGATCACCTGATCGACAGCATACGCTTCCATCCATAAAGCTGGGAGCTTGCCGAGCGAACTGGCGGCCGCAAAGACGAGGAAGGACGTGCGGCCGATGGCGGCGACAAACGTTACCACCCCTGATGGCACAAACGGCAACAGTCGAAGCGCGAAAATGAGCCCAAACGCCTCCTTGCCACTGGCATGAAGCAACGGCTTCACCTTGGGATGGGAAAGCCATGTGGTTTGGCTCCATCGGCGAAGTCCTTTTCGATACAAGACAAACGAGACGACCGCTCCGAGCGCCTCGCCGGCAAACGACACCCAAAAGCCGGGCCAAAATCCGAAAACGGTCAAATTGGCGGCAGTCAAAAAGGCGCTTGGTACGACCCCGAGCACGCTGATCGCCACATTACAGGCTAGACTCAAGAAGTACGCCGCTCCGCCGTATGCTTGAAGGAACTCAATCATCCGTTCTTCCATTTGGCCCAAACGCCTCTCTTTCCGAAAATGGTTATGACTTGCGCCCTTCCCATTTGTAGCCGACGCCCCAGACCGTCTGCAAATATTCGTCCGCTGGGAACCCCGCTTTCCGCAATTTTTCGCGGATGTTTTTCATGTGGGAGTCAACGGTCCTCTCTTCCGTATCAGCGAGATAGCCCCATAGCGATGAGATGATTTGCCCTCGGCTGAACACCTGATTCGGGTGCTTTAACAGCAGCCCCAAAATGGCAAATTCTTTCGGCGTCAACGCAATCGGCTTATCTTCGTAGCGGACCGTATGTTCCTCTTCGTCCCATACAAGCCCGGCCGCGCGAATGGCGGAACGACCGCCGGCTGTACGGCGCAGCACCGCTTCAATGCGAGCAAGCAGTTCCGCCTCGTCAAACGGTTTCGTCACATAATCGTCCGCTCCGATTTTCAATCCTTGGACAATATCCGCCGTCTCATCGCGAGCGGTGACCATCATGATCGGCACATTCGAAAACGATCGGATGCGGCGGCACGTTTCCCATCCGTCGAGTTCTGGCATCATGACATCAAGCAGCACCAAATCGGCATGATGGCGCCGCAAATAGTCAATGGCTTCCGCCCCCGAACGCCGTTTCACGCAGCGGTAGCCGTTCGGCGCTAAATACAATTCCAATAAATCAAGCATCCGCTCTTCATCATCAACCAACAGCAAGGTATACATCGTTATCCCTCCGGCAGCGTAATGAGGATGGTCGTTCCTTTTCCTTGTTCGCTTCTAGCGGCGATCGTTCCCCCGTGCGCCTCGACGATTTCTTTGGCAATCGCCAAACCGAGTCCGGTCCCGCCGCTTGTCCGCGACCGCGATTTGTCAACCCGGTAAAACCGCTCGAAAATCCGGGGCACATCTTCCGGCGGAATGCCGGTTCCTTCATCGGACACGGCAATGACGATTCCTTGCTTTTGAAGGTGAACGGCGACGGCCACCGTCGTGCCGGAAAACGCGTACTTTCGTGCATTGTCAAGCACGTTGATCATCACTTGCTCGAACCGCTGCCGATCGATCGCGGCCATGACCGAACCGGGGCACTGGCACACAAGCGACAGCGATTTTTCCTGAAACGCGGGGCGCAGTTTTTCACACAATTTTGTCAAAAACGAACAAAGATTCGTCGGCTGCTTTTCAATCTGGAACGAGTGTTGCTCCAGTTTGGCTAATTCAAACAAATCTTTGACCATCTTTTCAATCTTTTCCGCTTCTTCGTAAATGATCGCCATATAGTTCGCCCGCTGCTCCTCAGACAGATGCGGACGCCTAGCAATGTCGGCGTATCCTTTCACATACGTCAGCGGCGTGCGCAATTCATGAGAGATGCTCGCTAAAAATTCGCTCCGCTCTTGTTTCAAATACGCCAAATCGTTGGCCAGCGTTTGAATCGCTCTCCCGAGTTGCGCCAGCTCGTCGTTGCCTTTCATCTCGAGGCGGACGGAAAAATCCCCCCGGCTGAGCGCCTCGGTCGCCTGTTTCATGCGAAGGAGCGGCATCGTGATGGCGCGGGAGAAAAAGGCGATGGTCAACACGGTGATCGCCACCGACAGCACGCCAACGACGATAAAATGATGCTTCAGTTTATACACCATCGTCCGGATCGAGCGGGTGTCTTGAAACATATACACATATCCTCTTGTTTCACCCCTGATTTGAATCGGGCTGACGGCGGCGATATGCGATGCCCGCTTCCAGTCGGTTTCGACCATCATTCCCCGGCGGGGAATATGGCGACCGTTCGTTAAAGGAATGATGCGCTTGGCAAACGGAACAATGCCGCTAGAAGCCGATACAATCCGGCGCCGGGCGTCAGTGATGGCGACATCGGTTTCCGCCTCTGATTCCATCATCACGACATGCGCCAACGTCGTTCGATCGTTATTTTTCTCCAAGACGTTGCGGTGGCTGTTTCCCCGCGCCAACAGCTGCGCGAATTCTTCCTCGATGCGCGCATGGACGAGCGTAGCATAGAGGGAAACGAACAGCACCATTTCAATGGCCAAGACAAAGGCAAAAAACAGCATTCCGAGTTTCCATGACAGTTTTCGCACGGATTCCTCTCCTCATCCATCAAGCCCGAGTGTCATTTCAATTTTACTATTTTATTTGGCAAATGTGCAGAAAGTGTGGAGATGCGGCTTTGCGCCGCGCCAAGGCGTCTTGTCCTGCCAAGGAGACAAACCTTGGCGGATGCGTCTTTTTCCTTCTTCCTTTATACTAAGAAGCAGACTGTGCTCATGTGGAGACGACAGAAAGGGGTTTATCGATGAAATCGCTCGTGTTAGCGGAAAAGCCGAGCGTCGCCCGCGACATCGCCCGCGTGCTCGGTTGCAAGCAAGCGCATAAACATTATTTTGAAGGAAAGCAACATATTGTCACCTGGGCGCTCGGCCATTTAGTTGAGCTGAAGATGCCGGAAGACTACGACCGGAAATACGAAACATGGCGGCTGGAGGACTTGCCGATCATCCCAAAGAAAATGGGCTTGAAAGTCATCCGGCAAACGAGCCACCAGTTTCGCGCCATTGAACGGTTGGCGAAACGACCGGATGTGAAAGATGTCATCATCGCGACCGACGCGGGCCGTGAAGGGGAGCTTGTGGCGCGCTGGATTTTAGAGATGATCGGTTGGACGAAGCCGATTTGGCGGCTATGGATTTCGTCGCAAACCGACCGCGCCATCCGCGACGGGTTTCGCCAGTTAAAGCCCGGGGCGCAGTTTGACCGGCTGTATCAATCGGCCGTCTGCCGCGCCGAAGCCGACTGGCTGATTGGGTTAAACGTCTCGCGCGCCTTGACGACAAAATACAACGATCCGCTTTCGGCCGGGCGCGTGCAAACGCCAACGCTCGCGATGATCATCGAGCGCGAACGCGAGATCCAATCGTTCGTTCCCGTGCCATATTGGACGATTCGGGCGAAGATTGGTTCCATCACGGCCGTATGGGAGCGGCATGGAGGACATCGTCTGTTTGACCAAGACGAAGCGAAGCAGCTTGTCGCCCGCCTTGACGGTCAGCCGGCGCGCGTCGTGTCGGTCAAGCGGAAACGAAAAAGCGAGCCCGCCCCGCTGCCGTATGATTTAACCGAGCTGCAGCGGGAGGCGAACAAGCGGTTTGGTTTTTCGGCAAAAAAGACGCTCTCGGTGTTGCAGCGGCTGTATGAACAACACAAGCTCGTCACGTACCCGCGCACCGATTCGCGTTATTTGCCAAGCGATATGGAAGCGACGATGACCGAGCGGTTGTTGGCGATGAAATCCGGTTATGAGGACGTCATCGCTCCGCTCCTTGCCAAAGGCAAAGCCAAAGCAGCCAAGCGGGTATTTAACGATGACAAAGTGACCGATCATCACGCCATCATTCCAACGGATGAGCGGCTCAACCTTAGCAGGCTGTCGACTGATGAGCGCAAGCTGTATGATCTCATCGCCCGTCGCTTTTTGGCGCTGTTTTTCCCGCCGTATGAATCCGAAACGACGACAGCTGTCTTTGACATCGGCGGCGAAATGTTTGTCGCCAAGGAGACGGCGGTTGTGAACTTCGGATTTAAAGCCGTTCTCGGCAAAGAAGAAACGGATGCCAAACCGACGTTGTCACACCTCGCGGAAGGTCAGACGCTCCCATCGGTGCAGCTTGAGAGGGAACAATCGTTTACCGAACCGCCCGCCCGTTATTCGGAAGCCGATTTGCTCGCGCAAATGGAGAAATACGGGCTCGGCACGCCGGCGACAAGAGCGGACATCATCGAACGGCTGGTCGAAACCGAAGTGGTCGAGCGAAAAGACGGACGGTTTTATCCGACGAAAAAAGGGAAACAGCTGATTGAGCTCGTCAATGAAGAGTTGAAATCGCCGGAATTGACCGCCCGCTGGGAGCGTGAGCTTGAGGCGATCGCCCGCGGGAAAGGAAATCCACAACAATTTTTGGCCAACATCCGCCGGCAAACGCAGCAGCTCGTTGCCGAAATTAAGCAAAGCGAGCAGGTATACAAAGCGCCAAACCTCACGAATCTGACGTGTCCAGAATGCGGCGCGCTTTTAAAAGAGCGGAAAACGAAAGACGGACGGATGCTTGTCTGCTCGAACTTACAATGCCGCTACCGCCGCCGGCGCGACCCGAAACTGTCGAACCGCCGCTGTCCGCAATGCCACCGGCGCATGGAAATGCATGAAGGAAAAGCAGGGATGTATTTCCAATGCCGCCCGTGCAATATTGTCGAAAAAGCGGACGAGACGAAACGCATAGCAGCCAAAGGAAGCGAACGGGCGCTTCTCAAAAAATACAGCCCGTCCAACGAATCGTTTGGCACGAGTTTAGGAGAGCTGCTCAAGCAGGCGTTGAACGAAAAAGAGGAATGAGGTTGCCATACCGCGCTAGGGGCTATGCCCCTGGCGGTTTCATTTGCATCTTTGAATCTGAAACCTCCTTCTCATTGCCTCGTATATATAGGTAAATCTATGGCAAAGGAGCGATCGCGATGTTGAAAAAATTGCTAAAAGCACTTTTAGGCCATCCCCATCATCCGTCGCACTACCATAAACATTACAGCAGCAGCGACCACCATCATTACAACCCGACGCATCACTCGCACCATCACCCGTCCCAGTACGGACACCATCACTACAAAAAGAAACATCATAGCGGCAGTTTCTTCTCAAGCTTCTTCGGCAGCTGATGAAACGCTTTTTCGAACGCCATCCGCTCATCGCCCGCTGGTTTGACCGGCCGCATCGGAGCGGGGATGTGCTTTCTGGCCGCTATGAAGTCATCGAAGAGCTCGGGATGGGAAGCTACGGCATCGCCTACAAAGGGCGCGATCACCTGACAGGCCGTCTTGTCGTCATCAAACAAGCGCGGCGGACAAAAGGGGAAGACGGACGCCGCTTGCTTCGGCGTGAAGCTGACATGCTCGCCCGCCTGCGCCACCCGCAAATTCCGATGCTGTATGATCGGTTCGTGGAGCGCGGACAGCCGCATCTCGTGATGGAGTATATCGACGGAGAAACGGTGGAAGACCGGATTTTCAAGCTGGAAGCCAAGTACACGGAACAAGAGGCGTTTCGGCTGCTAAAGGAGGTGCTTGAGGTCGTCCGGCACGTCCATGCTTTCGGCATCGTCCACCGCGATTTGCGCATCCCGAACATCATTTGGCGCGATGGAACGGTGGCGATCATCGATTTTGGCTTGGCGTGCCGCATCGGCGAACCGGTGGATTTCCGCGATGACGACCTGCTGGAGAAGCGGCTGCGGCGCGAACCGCATCCACGAAGCGATTTCTATGCCCTTGGACACTTCACCTTGTTTTTATTGTATTCTGCCTATGAACCGACGAGTGACGAGGAAAAAAGCTGGGAAGAAGAACTCGATTTGTCGATGAACGCCCGTAGGATCTTGCGGAAGATGTTGCAGCTTGATCCGCCGTACGACAACGTCGACGAGTTGCTCGGCGACGTGGATCGGCTGTTGGCCGAACACAACGCAACCCAAGCCAAGGCACTCTAACAGAACATAGAACCTCTTCGAATCAATGAAAACCGTTGCATCGAACGAAAAGCCCCTCGCCGCCCGCCTATGGGCAGGAAGAGGGGCTGATTCCATGTTCGTGCAAGTCGAGGCGGCAGCCTTCTTAAAACAAACGTTCGCGCTGGTTGGAAGTAGCTTACTTCCCTAAAAACAACGGTTTCCGTTTTTCTTTGAACGCCGCCACCCCTTCGCGATGGTCTTCGGTTTCCACCATCAATCCTTGAATGAGCCGCTCTTCCTCGAGAATCTCTTCCAGTGTGGCGGTCAACGCGTGCTCGACCAGCCGTTTTTGTTTGCCGATCGCTTTCGTCGGACCGCTAGCCAACTGCAAAGCGAGCGTTTCCACCGCTTCGCGCAGCCCCTCGGCTGGAACGACTTCGCTTAAGACGCCTAACTCGTACAAGCGGCGGGCCGGAATCGGCTCGGCGGTGAAGAAAAACTGTTTCGCCAAATGCGGGCCGACAAGCCGCGGGAGCCAATACGACCCGCCACCGTCGGAGACAAGACCGACTTTCGCAAAGCTCAAAATGAATTGACTGTCTTCGGCCGCGAGGATC
The DNA here is from genome assembly GCF_002042905.1 of Geobacillus sp. LEMMY01. Classification (NCBI taxonomy): domain Bacteria; kingdom Bacillati; phylum Bacillota; class Bacilli; order Caryophanales; family Anoxybacillaceae; genus Geobacillus; species Geobacillus sp. LEMMY01. The sequence continues at coordinate 43,407 of NZ_MVKA01000016.1, read as the reverse complement.
AAATCGCAAGCCAGCGCCAAATTGAACCCTGCCCCGGCCGCCACGCCGTGCACGGCGGCAATGATCGGTTTCTCGCATGATTTCATCGCCAAAATGAGCCGATTGAGTCGGCCGATATGCTCATACGCCTGCGGGGCGCTCGACTGCCCCATCGTTTTCACATCCCCGCCGGCGCAAAACGCCCGCCCAGCGCCGGATAAGACGATGACGCGGACGGCATCATCCGCCGCGGCGCGTTCGATTTCCTGCGTTAGTCCGGCAATCATCTCCGGGCTGAAGGCATTGAGCCGCTCCGGGCGATTCAGCGTCAACCATAATATCGATCCGGATTGTTCCACAAGCAAATGAGGCGTTTCCATGTTCCTCTCCCTTTCTTTTAGTGTTTGGATGGAATTTGACGCAACTCTTTATTTGATCAGCCAACCGCCATCGACGAGCACATCGGAACCGGTCATGTATGAGGCTTCGTTAGAAGCAAGAAACGCAATGACGTTCGCAATTTCCTCCGGCGTCCCGACTCGGCCTAAGGCGGTGTTGCGCTCGATGGCTTTGACAAACCGCTCGTTTTGCAGGCCGCGCTCGGTAAGCGGCGTCTCGACAAAGCCGGGCGAGACGGAATTGACGCGAATGCCATATGGCGCCAGCTCCAAAGCGAGCGATTTGGTCAAGTTGATGACCCCTGCTTTCGCCGCGCTGTAGTGCGGAATTTCCGCCCCGGCCTGATGGCCGGACAATGACGCCACGTTCACAATCGCCCGGTTGGCGCGCTCGCGTTTTGCCCCTTCGATCATCAGTGAAGCGAGCGCTTGTGAAACGTGAAACACGCTTTTGATGTTGATGCGTTGAACGTCATCCCACTCTTGTTCCGTCAACTCAAGCCATCTCGCATGGGTGGAGATGCCGGCGTTATTGACAAGCACATGCAAATCGCCGTACCGCTGTCGGACATACTCGGCCAACGCTTTCACTTGTTCGCGGTCGGTGACATCCGCCGCAAACCGGTCAGCGCCCCCCGGCGTCCCGAGACGCGCGATTTCTGCTGCAGCCTCCTCCAGTTTCGTTGCTGTACGGCCGACAAGTACGACAGTGGCGCCTTCTTTAGCAAAACGGAGGGCCGTCGCCTTGCCGATGCCGCTGCCTCCTCCTGTGACCACTGCCACGGTATTCAAAAAACGCATCGTTTTCCTCTCCCCTCATTTCATGTTGCTAGCCCGGCCGTTTGGGCCTGCCCTTCTTTTTTCAAACTTCGGGCCGCTAAAACGTCAGTCCGCCGCCGTCGACCGACAATGTCGCGCCGGTGATAAACGACGCCTCATCGGACGCCAAAAACAACACCGCGTTCGCCACTTCCTCTGGTGTCCCGATGCGGCCGAGGGCGTTCGCTTTCGAGATGATCGGCCATTTGCGCGCATCTTGTTTCCACGGCGTAATGATGTTCGTATCAATGACCCCCGGCGCAATGGCGTTGACGCGAATGTTAAATTTCCCGTATTCCAATGCTGCATTTTGTGTTAACAAAATGACGCCTGCTTTTGATGCGTTGTAGGCGGCTTGATATTTTTTTCCCTTCAGCCCGAGCAGGCTTGCTGTGTTGACAATCGCCCCACCCCCGGATGCTTTCAGTGCCGGCACCGCGTATTTGATGCCGAGGAACACTCCTTTCAAATTAACGTTCATGACCCGGTCCCACTCTTCTTCAGACAAGTCGGTGCTCCGCACTTCTGAATGGCCGATGCCGGCATTGTTAAAGAGAATATGTAGGCCGCCAAAGACATCAACCGCCGTTTGGACAAGGCGGCTCACTTGCTTGGAATCGGCGACATCCGTCTGGACAAAAATCGCCTCCCCTCCTTTTTCCCGAATCAGGCGGACCGTTTCTTCCCCTCCTTCCTCATTGATGTCGCTCACCGCCACTTTGGCGCCTTCTTCCGCAAAGCGGATCGCCGTCGCCCGGCCGATGCCGCTCGCGCCGCCGGTGACAATCGCCGCTTTTCCTTTTAGCCTCATGATCTTCCCACCTTTCGATCCGCTTCTGAATCCGTTTTCAACAGACGATATACCAACCGGTTAGTATGTTGTTTCTTTTATTATACATCACATTTAGAATATTTTAAACATTTTTATATCTTAATCAGAAAAGCCTGCACCTCCAAACAAAGACGAAGCCAACGGCAATCGAGCCTGCTTCCCCTCCTGACGCGTCTCCTTCCTTCAATGAACACCATGCCGTTAAGGAAAAAAGAGGAGCCTCGGTTTTGGCTCCTCGTTCATTCATCGATGAGGTCAGCGGCGCTGCCGGCGGTTCGGCCTTCATCAGCTCCCCTGTCTTGAAATTTGGAAAAAGAACGATCGACACACGGAATCCAATGACTGCAACCGCTCGATCAGCCCCTGCAAATCGCACGTATGGAGCGTATCGCTCAGTTCGCGGCCTTCCTCCGTCACCAAGTACAAGTGAATTTCCATGCATCCGTCCCAGCGGACGTTGGCGTCAAGCCAGCCATCTTCGCTCTCAAGCTCCAGCCCGACCGTCTCCCCTTGGTCATTTTCGTGTTTTGTTTTGATGACCCATACCATCCTTTGTTCCGCCCTTTCCTGTTCGCCGCCTCACTCTTGTTGTTCCGCTCCGATTCCTGACACCGGGGAGCCAGTGGACGTATGTTCATTCACCCAACGGAGTGCCGCGTCCACCACTGCATCGGCGTCAGAAAGCTGGGTGCGGTGCTCAATGATCCAATTGAGCCCGTCTTGCGGATCAAGGTTATGTTTTGACACTCCACACGCCTAAAGGGCGTGGGATTCTTGGGTCGTTTGCGCCCTCATCCATTTCTGGTTCGGACAACGCCCAAGTTTAGGGGTGTGTCATCACCCCGTCCCATCGGGTTAGGATGTACCCCAATGGGCGGCGCACCTGTGACCAGTGCGCTAGGTTCGGCGCTCAAGCCCGAAATCGCTTTGGCGATGTTGATCGCGCCATTCAGATCGGCATGAATCGCATATCCGCACTTTTGGCATCGGAAGCGGATGCCGTTTCGGTTCGCTTTCTCCCGATGCCCGCATCGGCATGTTTGGCTTGTATAGGTCGGCTTCACCCACTCCACCCGAATGCCCGCCATTTCCGCTTTATAGGCAATCATCGTTTGCAGTTGATGAAACGCCCAAGAGTGAAGGCTTCGTCCTGCTTCTTTGGCCGATGTTGCCCGTTTCCGAATCCCTGTCAACTCTTCCATCCGAATCACGCCAACACCGTTGGCGTGGGCAAAACGGACGATTTGACGGCTGATTTTATGGTTCATTTCCTTCATCCAGCGGGACTCTTTACGGCCGATTTTGCGAATCATATGAAGCTTCTTGGCTTTTCCTAATCTCCTTCGCAAAGCCGCGTATCGTCGGCGTACAAAGGCGCATTGGTTGCCCTTGAAAAACAACGATTTCGTTCCCACGCTGGCAACGGCAATATAGCGAAGTCCCAAATCAACGCCCATTGCCTTGGTTTCTTCCCGTTGTTGGACTTCAAATGTGATCGCAATAGCGAAGTACCATTTCTTTTTCTTCTTGTAGAGTTTTGCCACCCCTTGTTTGGCTGTTCCGTCCAACAATCGATTCAGCCATGCTTCTTGATAGGGACGCGTGACCACCGGCACGCCAATTCGCTTCTCCAGTGTGGGGAATGAAACGGTGTAGAACTCTCCTTTCTTTTCAACCTTCACGTTTTGATTGTTAAAGCAACACCATAATGTTCGAAACTTCTTTGTTTTCTGGTTTTTCTTTTGGGACTTCACTTCTCGAATCGTTTGATTCACGACGGCGGAAGGAAACCGCTGCGACGAAAACTCTTTAAACATTTTACTTGTCGCTTGATTCAGTTTGGGATGATCCAACAGCCAATTCGCAAACGCTGTATTCACTTCTGTCATCCGTTCGTACATTTCTTGTTTGACTTTCGTTGGTTTGTGCAGTTCCAGCCTTAGTGTGATCGTCGGCATGGATTCACCTCCTTGTGGCGATTACAGGGTACCATTTTTTTAGAATCATTCAAAGAAAAATGCTCGCTTTCATGGGGCTGACCCAAAAGTCCGCCAAAAAGCGGACTTTTGGAGTCAGCCCTCTTTGTTTTTTACACATTTTGTTAAATAAAGGGAAATTCCATCTCTGTTCGCTCTCTAATTTATGCCACTAGGGACGGTTGCTTGTCCCTAGCGGCTTTTTTGAGAAGATTGTGGGCAGCACAAATCAGCCCCCATTCGATGGAAACTTTTTGGAGGCCTCGCAGGACGAATCGACGAAACCCGCGATTTTGTTTGATTTGCCCAAACACACTCTCAATGTCGGTTTTGCGTTGGCGGTATCGGGCTTGTCCTTCTTCACTCTCCAGCCGTTCACGAGCTCTCTGTTTTTGTTCATGATAGACTGGGTTCCATTGCGTGGTTCGTCCATACTTGGAAGTCGTGCAGGCCGAACGGAACGGACATCCTTCGCATTCATGGCATTGGTAGTGTCGGGTGACCGAGGTGTATCCCGATTCAGTGGTCTGTTTCGAAGTCCCCATACGGACCAGCTTTTTTCCATTCGCACAAATCCAAACGTCTTCTTCTTCCAGATAGGTCCAATTCTGCTGATGATGCGGGTTCTTCTTGACCTTGCGCGTGTTCTCCTTCTCGTACGTATTGTACTTGATCAAGGCCGATATGTGCTTCTCCTTCCAGCTTCACGTAGTTCTCTTCCGAACCATAGGCCGCGTCGGCGATCAAACGTTCCGGTTCCACACCGTATTTCTCTCGAACTGTCTCCAAATGAGGGAGAAGACAACGAGTGTCGCCAGGCCTCTGATGAAGAGAATACCCCAAAATAAATTGGTCGGAAGAACCCACCTGTACGTTATAGACCGGCTTGAGCTGGCCATTTCGCATGTGATCCTCCTTCCATCGCATGAAGGTGGCATCCACATCGGTCTTGGAATAGCTGTTGCGGTCTTGGCATACATGGAGTTGGTGCTCGTATTTTTCACTGCGGGGCAAGTAATCGTCCTTCATCATGTTGACGGCCTTTCTCAACGCCTGGTTGTCAGGCTCGGCCTCGAGCCGCTCTTCCCATTCTTTCGTTTTCTGGCGGATTTCTTCAGACGTCCAAGCAGGGGAAGCCTCGAATTCTTCCGCCTTTTCTTTCTCCACGATCGCATCGATCTGGGCAATCAGCCGATCGACATTCGCTTGCCGTTTCTCCTGGTACTTCTCAGCCGATTTGCGCCAAACGAAGGTGTACCGGTTGGCATTCGCTTCAATTTTCGTTCCATCCACAAAATAGTCTTCCGTCTTGACATAGCCGTCCGCGACAAGCAGGGTGATGATTTCCCGGAACAGGTCGTCAATCAAGCCTTTCATCCGTTCCGAGCGAAACCGGTTGATGGAACGGAAGTCCGGCTTTTGAAACCCACTCAGCCACATGAGGGGAAGGTGTACTTCCAACTCTCGGGCTATTTCCCGGCCGTGGTACATTTTTTGGGTGTAAGCGTAAAGGATGATTTTCGTCATCATTTTCGGATGATAGGCGGAGGCGCCCCCTCCTTTGTCATAAGGCAGAAACGTCTCCATCGGGATGCGTTCGACCATCTCATGAACCACGTGGGCCATGTTGTACCGCGGAATGAGATCCACGATGTTGCTTGGCAAAGAGAGGTTGTCCATGGTATACTCTTTAAAGGAAATATGATCATGTTTCATAAAAGAATCGCCCTTCTTTCGGTGGTAGTGGTTTCGATGACTCTATTCTACCAGAAAAAGGGCGATTCTTCTATTTTGGTGCCAAAAAAGCGGGGCTGATCCAAAACGCACTCGCGTTTTGGGTCACCCCCCTTTCTCGCTCGCGGATCTGTAATCAAACGCCGTCTGCTGACAGCAGGCGGCGTTTTTATGCAATGATTGTCGGAAAATGTCATTCGCTTTTCGTTGACGGAAAGAAAGGAAGATTGCTAGAATGAGATGTGGTGAGTGACTATTCATAATATTCTGGTCATTTGTACAACTTGCCTCCTTGCTAGTAACCTGCCTATTGTTGCAACAGTATATTTGTAAGCCTTTACATCGATTGATTGTCCTCACGGTCATCCATCCAGACGTGCAGTATCCAGCCGACATCCAAAAAAATAGCAAAGGAGTGGTGAGCGTGCGGCGGGCTCAGCCGTTGGTCACAACGGGCAGCTGCGGGCTGCAGGAGGATTCGTTTCCGTTTCGGCTTTACCAAAAGGCCAAGCGGTTGGGGGTGTGGAATCCAGTTGATATTGATGCCGACATCATGAATTTCACCGCCTGCCAACTGGCAGCGAGGATGGAAGTGTTGAAAAAAGCGCAGGAGAAACCGTTTGACGAGCTGTTTGGGCTTGAAGAAAGCGAACGTGTCGGGTGAGAGGGAGAGATTGAGCCGAAGAACGACCTTCTGTGCGTTGGACAGGCAGTCGCCAACCCGCACTGATGCCCGGCTGTTCGGCGGCAGGGGAAATCGATGGATGGTTCTATACGAGCAACAAAAAAGAGAAAGGAGATGCCATCATGACGATTGACGTGCAAGTGCATCATTTCCCGCTCTTCATTGACGGCCAATGGCAGCCGGCAAGCAGCGGGGAAACGTTTAACGTATACAATCCGGCGACCGGAGAGGTGGTTGCGACCGTCGTGAAGGCGACAGTGGATGATGTTGACCGCGCGGTGAAGGCGGCGCGCAAGGCGTTTGATGAGACGGATTGGAAGGCGATGAAACCGAAAGAACGGGCGCGCGTGCTGAATGCGATCGCCCAAGCCATTGCCGCCAACGCCCAAGAGCTTGCCTATTTGGAAGCGATCTCAAGCGGGGGGACGATCCGGCGCATCAGCTCAATCGACATCTTGCAAGTCGTTGATTTGTTCCAGACGATGGCGAACATCGTCCAAGAGTACCCGTTTTCGGAAACACTGCCGATTCCGCCGTTTCCCGGACCGGCGCATAACTTTGTTTGGCGCGAGCCGATCGGGGTTTGCGCGGCGATCACACCATGGAACTTGCCGCTCATGATCGCGTCGTGGAAAATCGCCCCGGCGCTGGCAGCGGGCAATACGATTGTCGTGAAACCGGCGAGCTACACACCGCTGTCGACACTGAAGCTGGCGGAAATCATTTCGTCCTTCGTGCCGCCGGGGGTCATCAACGTGGTGGCTGGTCCCGGCGCCGATGTCGGGGAGGCGCTTGTCCGCCATCCGCAAGTTGACAAGGTGGCGTTCACCGGTTCGACGGAAGTCGGCCGCCGCATTATGGCGTTGGCGGCGGAAACGGTGAAAAACGTTACGCTTGAGCTTGGCGGCAAGTCGCCGAACATTTTGCTCGAAGATGCCGATTTGGACCTTGCCGTTCCCGGCAGTTTGTTTGGCGTCTTTTTGCACTCTGGTCAGTTGTGCGAATCGGGAACAAGGCTGTTTGTGCCTGACCGGCTCCATGATGAAGTGGTCGAGCGGCTTGTCGCCCTGACGAAGACGCTGCAAATCGGCCATCCGCTCGATCCGGCGACCGACGTCGGGCCGGTTATCTCCAAGCGGCAAAAAGAGACAGTGCTCTCCTATATTGAAGCCGGCAAGCAAGAAGGTGCGACCATTGTATGCGGCGGTCATGAAGTCGAAGTGCCCGGCTGTGAAGGCGGCCATTTTGTCGCGCCGACGATTTTTTCGAATGTCACGAATGACATGAAAATCGCCCAAGAAGAGATTTTCGGTCCAGTGTTGTCGATCATCCGCTATCATGACGTGGAAGAAGCGATGGCGATGGCAAACGACACGATTTACGGGCTTGCGGCCGGTGTCTGGACGCGCGACGTCAACAAGGCGTACGCCATCGCTGGGCGTCTGCAGGCTGGCGTCGTCTGGATCAATGACTGGCATATGCTTCGCAATGACGCGCCGTTTGGCGGCTACAAACAAAGCGGCATCGGGCGCGAGATGGGCAAATATTCACTGGATGCCTACACGCAGCTGAAGCATGTGCACACATCAATGGTGCCGGAGCTTGGGAAACGGAAATGGTATCAAGTGCTCTTTTCCCGGCTCAACGCCATTATGAAAAAGTAAAGGGGGAGATGGAGGATGACGACGTTAGCGAACTTTTGGCTGCGCACGGCAATTTACACCGGGTCGAACACCCGAGCGCTCGTGCCGGATTTGTTTCGCGGGCTGGGCGCTAAACGGGTGCTATTGCTTTCTGACCGTGGGCTCGAGCAAGCTGGGGTCGTCGAGAAGGTGGCTGACATCTTTCGGCTGACGACGCATGAGGTTGGGCCAGAGCTTGTCGGCATCTTTTTGGATATCCGCCAAGATGCAGAAAGTGAATGCGTCAATGAAGCGGCGCGCTATGCGCGCGCTGTCGGAGCTGACGCCTTGCTGGCCGTCGGCGGCGGCAGCGTGCTGGATACGGCCAAAGGGGTGAAATACGCCCTGTTTAAAGGGTTGCGTGATATTAAAGAGGCGATTCCAGGCGGGCTGCGGTACGAGTCGTTCCCGCAAGCGCAATTCATGCCGATTCCGCACATCGCCATCCCGACGACAGCCGGCACGGGGTCGGAAGTGTCGCCGATCGCAGTCATTTATAATGAAGAGCTGCGCTTGAAAACGAACATCATCAATCCGTTTATCAATGCTGATGTGGCCGTTTTGGATCCTGATTTAACGGTAGGGCTTCCCCCGAAGGTGACGGCGTTTACCGGCATGGACGCGCTCACCCATGCCATTGAGGCGCTCGCCTCGCCGACGGCGACCGCGCTCACCGACGCGTGCGCTTTGCAGGCGATTCGCTTGATTCGCGACTATTTGCCGGCGGCGGTTCGTGACGGCGGGAACATCCGCGCCCGCTTGGAGATGCTGCAGGCGAGCTTGCTTGGCATCACCGCGTTCAGCTTTGCGTTAAACGCCATTCCGGTGCACAATTTCGCCCACGCGTACGGAGCAATGTTCCGCATTCCGCACGGATTGGCAAACGCTGTCTTTCTGCCGGTCGTGATGGAAGCGATTCCGGAGTTGTATTTGCCGAAAGCGAAGCTGTTGGCTGAAGCGCTTGGCATTCATGATCACGGTCAAGGCAATGAAGCGCTGTTGGCGAAATCCATTGAACGAATCCGCCAGCTGCGCGATGACATTGGTTTGCCCGCGGATTTTGCCGACTATCCGATGACGGAAGAACAGTTTGCGGCGACGATTCCAGCGGTGGCATCCGACCCGGCCGCGGTCAGCTTCCCGATGCCGCTTGAACTCATCCGCGCAATCGGTGAACGCGTCGTCAAGCTGGCAGTGGAAAAAGGATGAAGCAGCGTACCGACAAGCAAGCACAAGATTTGACGCCATGGGCAGCCTTCTCTCATCGTTAATATAAGCAGAAAAAAAGGTGTCCTGCTCCTTGTGGGACACCCGTTTTGTGTCGACTGTTTAGCCCCGTGGCCGCCCGATGACAGTGTCTAACGACCAAAGCCGGCTGCCATTCAGCCATAAATAAAATAGACATGGCGAGCAAGGCGAGATTGAATTCATAGCCCGTTTCCCGGCCGTTGCCGAGCAAGCCGGCGTCTGCTTTGGCGGTGGCGATCGCCCCGATCATAATGACGGCAAACGCCGCAGCGATCGGGCGCGTGCCGAGGCCAAGCATCATCGTCCAGCCCCCAGCAAGCTCTATGATCGTCACGATGTAGGCGAGCAGGCCGGGAAGGCCCATAGCAACAAACGAATCCGCAGTCGCCTCAAGCCCTCGTTGCCATTTCACCGAGCCATGGGCAAAAAAGATGCATCCGTGACGATCCGTAGCAGAAAGGCTCCTAGTTCCCGGGAATGCATCATTTCCGTCCTCCTTGTCCGGACAGCGTAGTAGTACAATGTATGCGAGTCGCTCCATCCCCATTCCTTTCGTTAGCCATTTGACTGGCAATGGGCTACAATGGAGGGGAAGCGCCCAAAAGTAGAGGAGGATGGCCATGAAAATCGAAATTTGGTCCGATTTTGTCTGCCCGTTTTGCTATATCGGCAAACGCCGCTTGGAACAAGCGCTTGAACAGTTTCCGCACCGGGAAGATGTTGAGGTTGTATTTCGCAGCTTTGAGTTGGATCCGAATGCGAAAAAAGAGACGCCGTTGACCATCCATGAACTCATTGCGCAAAAATACGGGATTACGGTTGAGGAAGCGAAGCGGGCAAACGCGGATATCGGAAAACAGGCGGAAGCAGTCGGCTTGACGTTTCGCTTTGAAACGATGAAGCCGACGAATACGTTTGATGCCCACCGTTTGGCGCATTATGCCAAGGAGAAAGGGAAGCTCAATGACGTTGTCGAGCGGCTGTTTTATGCGTATTTCACCGAATCAAAACGGATTAGCAACCGCGATGTGCTGTTTGCGATTGCCGAAGCGGCCGGCCTTGACCGCAAGGAGGCGGAAGCAGTGCTTGATGGCGGCCGCTACGCCGAACAAGTAAGGGAAGATGAAGCAGCGGCGGCCCGGTTTGGCGTCCGAGGCGTGCCGTTTTTCGTGTTGAACGGGAAGTATGCCATTTCCGGGGCCCAGCCGGTTGACGTGTTCCGGCGGGCGCTAGAGAAAGTATGGGAGGAAGAACAACAAGCTTCCCCGTTGCGGCCGCTGGCGGGTGAAGGCGGAATGTGCGCAGACGGAAGCTGCTCGATCGGCTAAATCGCCTCAACCAAAAAGGAAAAGCCAGCTAGGGACTTCCTAGCCGGCTTTTTTGTTATTTTCACGGAGAAGCCTCCCATTTAGTTAGATAAAACAAAAATGGGGAAGATTAACCTCGTTTCACAAACAGCGGCAAGTCCGTATGTCCCATGCCCCGAACATAGACGAACAGCTGCCCTTTATGGTGGATTTCATGGTCCATTGCCAATTGCAGGAACTGCGCCGCGGACATTTGCGTGCCAAAGATGGCAGTTAAATCAAGCATCCGGTCGAAGTCGTCATCGCTCATCGATTCGAGCAGCTGCTTCGTTTTTTCCGTATACGTTTCCGCCAGCTTAGCCAAATTCGTCTCCGGTTCATCGATTTTTTGCCGGAACAGCGACGGATCGCTGTGTTTCGCGGTGTTGGCGAAGTTGTAAAAGCTGAACAACATATGCGTCGCCAGCTGCTTCGCTGTCATCGACGTCGGCGTCGGTTTGTAATCATAATGCGCTTCGTCGATTTTGTTGATCAGTTCCATCGTGACATGGCGGTGCGAAAGGAAATATTGCACCCATTGTTGTGCGCGAGACATCGGCATTCCTCCTTTGGAATTCGTTTCATTGTCCTATTATACCATAAACGGAGGGGACAATGGCCGCTAACGCGTCTAACCATTTAGATACTTGGCCTGTCACCTTTTCCTTTCAGATGCTTATTTTATAATAAGGAAAAGTATAGTGTATACGTGATTTCTATGTTGTATTGGGATAAAATGTGAATAGGGAAGGGAAGAAAGCGAGTATGCCGAAAATCTTTATTGATCCAGGCCATGGAGGGAGCGATACAGGAGCGATCGGCAACGGGTTGTTGGAAAAAGACATTACGTTGTTTATCGCTCTCGAAATCAATCGTCTGCTGCAAAATGAGTATGAAGGAGTTTCCGTGCAGTTGAGCCGGACAAAAGATGAAACAGTGTCACTTGACGAGCGGACGAGTCGGGCCAACCGTTGGGGGGCAGACTTGTATGTGGCCATCCACGTGAATGCGGGCGGTGGCACCGGATATGAAGATTACATTTATAACCGGCTCGATGATGATTCTCCAACAGCCCGCATTCGCGATGTGATTCATGAAGAAGTCGTCAAAGCCACGGGATTTCGCGATCGCGGGAAAAAGAAAGCGAATTTTCATGTGCTACGGGAGACCACGATGCCGGCCGTGCTCACCGAGAACGGGTTTATTGACCGAGAAGAGGATGCAAGAAAACTGAATGATACCCGTTTTTTGCGAACGGTCGCCCGAGGGCATGTGAACGGACTTGAGCGAGCGCTTGGTCTGCAGAAAAAGCGAAAAACGACATTGACGCGCGTCATTGTCGATGGGACGCAAGTCGGCGCTTTTGCTGAACGGGAAAACGTGCTTCGTCAAGTCGAGCATTATTTAGGAAGAGCCAGACAGATTGTGCTTGAACAGGTGGAAGAATGATTAGGAAAAGCTTGCTTCGTTTCGGCGGGGCAGGCTTTTTTTGTCCGTTTGTCCTAGTGGAACCGCCGCCTCCTTCTTTGTCCGCACGTCATATGAGTATAGCGACAAACGAAAGGAGGAGGAAGAGCATGTTTGGCTATTCGATCGTGCAGTTAGCTCGCCGCCATGCAGGGCGGCTTGATCGCCCGCTCCGCCATGCGCTTGTTGGCATGTATCAGCCGATGACGCGCATACCGTGCATTTTCCATCGCTGGATGGAGCGGTGGTTGCGGAAATGGCGAACCATTTCCGTTTTGATCGAAATCGAGGATGCCGAAGGAGTGGAAGCGGTCGCCAAGACGGAACGAGATCATTTCCGTATGAAAGTGCATCACGGCTTTCGCCATGTTCCATTCTACAGCGCGCGGGTGACGCCGTCGGCGCTTGAGCAGCTGCTCGAGCATCCGAAAGTGAAAAAAGTGTATCTCAATCGCACGGTGAAGGCGCTCTTGAACAATGCGGTGCCGTCGGCGAATGCAAAACACGTCATGATCAACGGGACGGAGCTGAGCGGCAAAGGGGTGACGATTGCGATCGTTGACACGGGCATTTACCCGCACCCGGATTTAGAGGGACGAATTGTGGCGTTTACCGACTTTGTGAATGGCCGCACGACACCGTATGATGACAACGGGCACGGAACGCACTGCGCCGGTGATGCAGCTGGAAACGGGCGCATGTCGGACGGGCTGTACGCCGGACCGGCGTATGAAGCGAACCTTGTCGGTGTCAAGGTGCTCGACCGATCGGGAAGCGGGACGCTCGAGACGATCATGCGCGGCATTGAGTGGTGCATCGACTACAATAAGAAAAACCCGACCAAGCGAATCCATATTATTTCCTTATCGCTTGGAGGGGAGCCGCAACCGTTCCCAACGGAAAATGACGATCCGCTCGTGCAAGTCGCTGAGCGGGCATGGGAAAGCGGCATTGTCGTCTGTGCGGCGGCAGGGAATGAAGGGCCGAATTACGGGACGATTTCAAGCCCGGGCATTAGCGACCTCATCATTACCGTCGGCGCCCTCGATGACCGCGATACGTCGGCAACACGCGCCGACGACGATGTGGCGTCTTTTTCGAGCCGAGGGCCGACCGAATATGGGGTGGTGAAGCCGGATCTCGTTGTTCCCGGCGTCAACATTATTTCGCTTCGCGCGCCGCGCTCTTTGCTTGATAAGATGAATAAACAAAGCCGAGTCGGTGACCATTATATATCGATGTCCGGTACGTCGATGGCGACGCCGATTTGTGCTGGCATTGTCGCCTTGATGCTTCAGGCAAAACCGAATGCAACGCCGGATGAAATCAAGCAGGCGTTAAAAGACGGCGCCGATTTGTGGAAAGGGCGCGACCCGAACGTGTACGGAGCGGGCTATGTCAATGCGAAGCGAGCCATTGAGCGGCTCCTGCAACGCTAAGAGAAAAAAGAGGGAGGCGATCATTGATCGCTTCCCTCTTCGCGGTTATTATAATCATATTTCGACGGATCGACCGGCTTGAAGCCTTTCGGGGTGTAGAATCGAAGCAAGTCGCCGTAAACGACTTTATCGGATAGGTCGAGCTTCGTGCGAACGATTTGTTCAAGGCGCTTGATTTCTGGCGTTTCTTCAAGCGGTTCGCCTGTTTTCGTGTCATAGTACTTGCCGTTGACCGCTGTCACCTTCGGCGTGACAAAGTCGCCGTTGCGGAACGGGATGATTTCTTGATGATCCGGTGACAGCAAATCCGTTCCAAAATGGACGTAATTTTTTGTATCAATGCCAAGCAAGTGCAACACGGTTGGCAACAAGTCGATTTGGCCGCCAAACTCGTGAATGACACCGCCTTTGACGCCCGGCACGTGGATGAACAGCGGCACCCGTTGCAATTGCGCATGTTCATACGGCGTAATTTCTTTTCCTAAAATTTGCGCCATGGCCTTGTTATGGTTTTCCGAGATGCCGTAATGGTCGCCGTACAAAATGATGACCGAGCGGTCGTACAGACCCGATTTTTTCAAGTAGTCAAAGAACTCTTTCACCGCTTCGTCCAAATAGCGTGCCGTTTGGAAATAACGGTCGACCGAGCCGTCGCCTGTCGTCGCCGGCGGGATCGTCGCATCTTCCTCGCTGATCGGGTACGGGAAGTGGTTCGACAGTGTAATAAATTTCACATAGAACGGTTCTTTCAATGTTTCTAATAGCGGGATCGACTCCCGGAAGAACGGTTTGTCTTTCAGCCCGTAGTTCAAGACGTCCTCGTCGTTCATGTCATAGTAGCTGGCGTCAAAGAAATGGTCAAAGCCGAACGACTTGTAAATTTCGTCGCGGTTCCAGAACGTTTTGTAGTTGCCGTGGAAGACGGCGCTTGTATAGCCGTATTGGTGCAAAATGGCCGGAGCCGCATGGTATGTGTTTTGTCCTTTCGTCGTAAAGACAGCGCCTTGCGGCAAACCAAACAGCGAGTTTTCGAGCATAAACTCCGCGTCCGATGTTTTCCCCTGTCCTGTTTGATGGAAGAAGTTATCGAAATAGAACGTATTCGGATCGCGGGTGAGCGAGTTTAAGAACGGGGTGACTTCTTCACCGTTCAACTTATAGTTAATCACAAAGTTTTGCAACGACTCTAAATGAATGTAAATGACGTTTTTCCCTTTCGCCACGCCGAAATATTTCGGATTCGGTTTGGCATATGTCGCCTGTACATGGTTCAGCACGGTTGTGATGTCGCTTTTGTTCGCGAACGCCCGCTGCGTTGACGATTTCATGCTTTGGATCGCGTCATAAATCAAATAGTTGTACACGCCTAAATATTTCACGATGTAGTTGCGGTCAAACGTTCTTGTCAAGAGCTGCGGACGGTCGGCCTCAGCGAGCGCCAAGTTGATGCTGAACATAAGAATGGCCGAAGCGAAAATGGCGCCTTTTTTGAATCGGCCGGCCTGCACTTCCGGGAGCGAGAATCGCTTCGAGAAAACGATCACCGCCAAAATGATCGTATCCAAGAAATAGAACACGTCATACCAGCGGAGCAACTCCCAAATGCTTCTGCCGAGATCGCCGAAGTTTTTCGTTTGCGTCAACGTCGGGAATGTAATAAAATCGCTGAAAAAACGATAATAAACGATATTGGCGTATAGAATGAACGATAAAACGAAATTAATAATAATGAGCCATTTGTATACGCGCGTTTCCTTGGCCAGCAGCGCCAACCCAAGGAAGAATACCGCCGAGCTGATCGGGTTGATGAACAATAAAAACTCCTGCATGGAGTTGCTGACGCCAAGGTTAAATTCCGCCAAATAGGCGGCATAAGTCTTTGACCAAAACAAGAGCACGGCAAAAATAAAAAAGCCAATGTATTGGTTAGGGAGAGAACGACATTTCTTCATCCATTTTTCCCCAATTGCCTTCACGTCCTCTTCTCCTCCTTTGTCCCGTATTCTTAACGATGCTTCTATGTTTATATCAACAGACGTTGCCCACAGCAACAAACGTTTTATTCTTACATGATTTTACATCGGAACGTCTCCATGTCAAGTAGCATAATACGTCTGTTGCCAAAAGTCAATGGAATGTTTTTATGGGACTGGTGCAAGCCCCCTTCCGCGCTTCAATGCCTTTGTGGTCCCCAGTCGGATTGCCATTCATATAGACGAACGGAGACGGAAAAGGTTTCAATGCATCCACATTCTTGAAGTCGGTGGCCATGCCCTTTATCCATTTTTATGATGAAAATTGTTTAGAGTACCCGAACAAGCTTATTTTTGGTATATTTTTTCTATGCATCATCCACAACTATAAAGAGGCGATTATGTGAGCGAGGGGGAAGGGATGGGGCTTTGAATACAAACCGTAAATTTTTCGATCCGCCGAAAGTATTAGTGTCCGGCTTTGCCTTGATTATTTTGGTTGGAGCTTTCTTGCTGATGCTGCCGATGGCGACCGTTGACGGGAAAGGACTTCCGTTTTTAGACGCCTTGTTTACAGCGACGTCTGCTACGTGCGTGACCGGACTTGTTGTGGTTGATACGGGGACGACGTTCACGTTGTTCGGTCAGCTCGTCATTTTAGCGCTGATCCAAGTGGGCGGGCTTGGATTTATGACATTTGCTACGTTGTTTGCCTTTTTGCTCGGCAAGCGGATTTCCTTGAAAGAGCGGTTGTTGCTGCAAGAGGCGCTCAATCAGCTGAGCATCGAAGGGATTGTTCGGCTCGTGAAACGCATTCTCGTTTTTACCGTCGTCATTGAGGGCATCGGCGGATTGCTGTTGGCGATTCGTTTCTCGTTCGATATGCCGTTTTGGAAGGCCGTTTACTTTGGGTTCTTTCATGCGATTTCCAACTTTAACAACGCCGGTTTCGATCTAATGGGCGAGTTTCGCAGTTTGACCGGCTATGTGGAAGATCCGGTCGTGAGCCTTGTCGTGCCGATTTTAATTATACTGGGCGGGATCGGATTTATTGTCATGAATGAAGTGTATGAGTACCGGCAAACACGGCGGTTGTCTCTTCATACGAAGGTGGTGGTCATCACGACGGCATGGCTGGTGTTTGCCAGCATGGCGCTGATATTGCTGCTGGAGTGGAACAATCCGAAGACGATGGGGCCGCTGTCGCTCTCAGGCAAGTTTTTGTCCGCGTTTTACCAAGCGGTCACTCCGAGAACGGCGGGCTCGAATACGCTTAACATCCCGGATTTGACGCAACCGACGTTGTTTTTGATCGTTTTTCTCATGTTTGTCGGCGCTTCCCCGGGTTCGACGGGCGGAGGAATCAAAACAACGACATTTACGACCCTGCTCGGCGCGGTTTGGTCGCAAATCCGCGGGAAGGAAGACGTCATTTTGTTCCGCAAACGAATCGTCTACGATACAGTATACAAGTCGCTGACCGTGACGATGAGCGGATTGTTTGTCGTCATGTTTGTGACGATGGTGTTGACGATTACCGAGCGCGGAAAAGACTTTTTAATGATTTTATTTGAAGCGACATCCGCGTTTGGGACGGTTGGACTATCGATGGGGTTGACCCCGGACTTGTCCCCGCTCGGCAAGGTAATCATCGCCCTAACGATGTTTGCCGGCCGCGTCGGCCCGCTGACGATCGCCTATGCGGTCACGCTGCGCCGTCAACCCGATCCGTTCCGTTATCCGAAAGGGAAGATCATGATCGGATAGAACAAAGCGAGAAAAGAGGATGAGCATATAGGCTGTCCATCGTGAAAAACGGCAAAAAAGCGGGGGAAATCGTCATTTTTTTCGCCTTTTCCTCGATTTACAACAAATATAGCGAGGAGTAATAATCTTAAGAGGTGTGCGCTGAATCTGGCATGGAGCGGGGGACCCGATTTGGCAGCGTCTGCTGTCTTGGGGTGAATCCGATCAGGAAGGGCATCTCTCCAAGCCCGAACCCGACAGCTAACCTCGCAAGCGCTTTGGGGAGGGACGAGTATGGCCTTAGAACATTTGTAGCCGTTGAGTGCGTCCTCAGCGGTTTTTTTCTTTTGAGTCGATGAGTCAACTCTTATGCTTTTGGGAGAAACGGAAGCATGGCTTCGTTAAAACGTTTGTTGATTGGGAAACCGATGGAAACGAAACAGTTGAAACATGAAAAATTGCCCAAATGGAAGGCATTGGCCGTTTTTTTCTTCCGATGCCCTGTCATCGGTGGCTTACGCGACGGAAGAAATTTTGCTTGTGCTTGCTTTATTAGGGACCAGCGTCTTTTTCTACTCGCTGCCGATCGCTGTGGCGATTTTAGTATTGCTCTTGTTAGTGACGTTGTCGTATCGGCAAATTATTTACGCGTTTCCGTCTGGAGGCGGGGCGTATGTTGTCGCCCGAGACCATTTGGGGACGAAAATCAGTTTAGTGGCTGGGGCGGCGCTCATGATCGATTTTCCGGCGTCAGCAAAGTGGTCGCGCAATCCGTTCAGTACGCTCGCAGCATTTCCGATGACATTACGGCACTGTCGGTTATTTTCGACGAAAAAGACGAACAAAAGCTGCGGCAAAAGTGGGAGAAGTTTTATCCGGACATTCCGTTGAAAGTCATCTATTCACCGTACCGAGCCATTTTGTCGCCATTGTTAGAATACATCACGAAAGCGGAAAAAGAAGCAGACCGCGCGCCGGTGACGGTGCTCTTGCCTCAATTTATCGTGAAAAAATGGTGGCATACATTTTTGCATAACCAAACAGCAATCATCTTGCGCTTTTTCTTGATCATGAAAAAAGATGTCGTCATTGCGACGTTGCCGTATCATTTGCGGGAATAATGTCGAGAAAAGGGAAAACATTTCCCCGGAAATCGATGCGTGTCGAATGGCAAGAAAGTCCCCTCTCCGTACGAAATTGCATATCGTACGGCAGAGGGGGAATGAAGATGTGGTTATGGGTATCCATGATTTTGTTGGCTTTCAGCGTAAGCGTGGATAGTTTGAGTGTAGGGATCACCTATGGAATGGGGGGCGTCCGTTTTTCCTTCTTTTCGTTGGCGCTCATCGCGTTCATGTCTGGAGCAGTGGTGTTTGCGTCAATGAACATCGGCCGTCTGTTGGCGCTTTTTTTGCCGTTGCAAGTCGAGCGAGGGCTTGCTTCAGTCATTCTCATTGCGCTTGGCGGTTGGGCGATTTATAACGTCTATAAGCCAAAGGGAGACGGAAGCGATTCCTCTATGGAATCTGATGGAACCGGGGAGGCCAACAGATTCAGCGGCGCTGTTCAAGTATTGAAACGGCCTGAACTTGGGGATCTTGATCGTTCAGGCACGATCAGCCAAAAAGAAGCGGTGTTGATCGGGCTTGCCCTGTCGATGGATGCGTTTGGCGCCGGGATCAGTTCGTCGCTTTTGCATTTTCCTCCGCTTTCGTTTGCCCTGTTGGTTGGCGTGTTTAATCTCGTGTTCATCCGAGTTGGCTTATCGTTGGGGTACATGGTGTCGAAAACGGGAATCATGAAAAAAGCGACAATGCTGCCTGGGGTTGTGTTGATCGTCCTAGGGTTCATCAAATTATTCCGTTGACACCATTTTGGCTGCTGGTTCGTAATTCATGTGAGGAACATGTTGATGAAAAAGGAGAGAGGTCCGATGTGGAAAAAGTTTTTGTCTAAATTCGGCATTGGAGCTGCGAAAGTGGATCTCGTACTGCATCGTCCCCATGTGCGCCTTGGGGAGACATTGGGAGGGGAATTTTGTCTGGAAGGAGGGACGGTGGCCCAGCAGATCCGCAAACTAGAAGTGGTGCTCGAACTTGAAGTGCAGGCCGATGGCAAGGCATACCGCCGCACTGTGGCTGTCATCCCGGTGGCTTCTTCGTTTACCATTCAGCCCGGCGAGCGGAAAATGCTGCCGTTTTCGTACGCGTTGCCGCTCCATTTGCCGATCAGCCGCCCAACGGTCCGTTATACGTTCGTCACCCGGTTGGATATCGCTGATGGGGCGGATGCATATGACCAAGACGGCATTCACATTTTGCCGCCGACGGCCTTGGAGCAAGTGTTTTCCGCTTTGGCAGCCCTGGGATTCCGGGAGAAAGCGACATCCGGAAGCATTACGCCGCATGGCCAGGAATTTTCGTTCTTCCCGACGAGCGAATTTCAAGGGATCGTCCAAGAAGTAGAGTTTTTTGCCCTCGTCGAGGGAGAAGGGGTGCGTTTGTATATGGAGGTGGACGTCCGACACGGCTTTGGCGGGGAACGCGAAATGAAACGGGAGCTGTTTATCACTCGCGAACAGCTTCGCGATTCGGCGACGGCAGCCCGTCTGCTTCGAGAAGCCATCGAAGAGGCGGTGCAGGCGGCCGGGGCGTTCGGCCAGCTGAGCGGGCATCCGTTGGCAACGCCGCATTCGCCTATCTATAGCCATCCAGTTGGCCATTATCCACCCGTCCATCATTCGCACCATGGTGGACATGGGTTGGCTGGTGCCATTGGTGGGTTTGCGGCTGGGATGCTGGCGGGAATGGTGGCGGAAGAGTTGCTTGATGATGTGATCGATGATGTCGCTGACGGGTTGGACGTGGATGATTGGTTTGAGGGCGGCGATGGGTTTGACGGCGGGGATCTGTTGTAACAGTGGCTGAAGAAGGCGTTTCGCTTTTCGCGGGACGCCTTTTTTGCTGGTGCAGGAAGCTCGGACAATGGTGACCGTTTCCTTTTGGCAGGCATATACAGTAAATAGAAATGAACCAATGAAAAACAAGGGGAGAACGTGATCCATATGCATGGACAGATCCTTCACAACGACGTCCGCAACGCGCAAAAAGCGTTGTCGATGGGATATGAAAGATAACAGAAACGAGCCGCTCCCGCCAAGTGGAGCGGCCTCTTTCATTGCGGCGGGGAGGAGCGGACGGGCCGGCGGCGAATACATTAAAAGCGGAGAAACAGCTAAGCCTAATGGAGCTAGAAGAGAGGAAAGATAAAAAATGAAGGAGGCGTCATCGGTGCGCTACTATATCGTTTTTGATATTGGCGGCACATATGTCAAACATGCCGTCATGAACGAACACGGCGATTTGATCGAAAAGGGACGTTACCGTTCGGAGCGGCATGATTTCCATATATTTCGGGAAGATCTGCTTCGGGTCGTCCGCCAGGCGCAGGCGAACTATGAACTTTCCGGCATCGCGATCAGTTCCGCAGGAAGCGTTGACAGCGATCTTGGCATCATCGGCGGAAGCAGCGCATTGCCGTGCATTCACGGCCCAAACTTTAAAGAAGTATTCGGCGGGGCGACGGGCCTGCCGGTAGAACTGGAGAATGACGCGAACTGCGCGGCGCTCGGTGAATTATGGAAAGGAGCGGGGCGGCACTGTCGCGACATCGCCTTTGTCATTGTCGGCACCGGTATTGGCGGAGCGATCGTGAAAGACGGGCGCATCCATAAAGGGGCGCATTTGCACGGCGGAGAATTTGGTTATATGTTGATGGATGTCCGTTACACAAACGGAAACATTGAATGCAAAACATGGAGCGAACTGGCGGCGACAAGTGCGCTGATCCGGATGGCGGCTGAGGAAAAGGGGATACCGGAGAGGGAGCTGGACGGAGAAAAAGTATTTGCGTTGGCCGAGAGCGGCGATGAAACCGCGCGAAAGGCCATTGACCGGTTTTATTTTTCATTGGCCCAAGGGATTTTTAACTTGCAGTACGCATACGACCCGGAAAAAATCATTTTGGGGGGAGCCATTAGCAGCCGCCCCGATTTCGTCAACGAAATCAACAAGCGGCTTTCGGTGTTATTGTCGCTCGTTCCAATTGCCAAAGTCCAGCCGGTGGTGGAGACGTGCCAGTTCAAAAACGACGCGAACTTGCTCGGCGCCTTGTATCATTACTTGCAGCGGCGCGGGGAGTTAGGGGAAGCGTCCGGCCCGTCCGCGTCCCGTTGAGGGATCAACACCATTCGGATGGATCCGCACCGTCCTTTGTGCGAACAAAGCGGCCATCCAAAAAAGTGTGGGTAGTAGAAACGAATGATTTGTAGTACAATAGAGCAGGCGCGGCCCAAAGAGCGAGGTGTTATTCCGCTCGCTTGGCCCATATGTATAAAAAAGACGACCTCGCGCAGAAAGGATGGAACGAATGCACTGGATAGAATTGTGGAAGGCCATCATTTTGGGAATGGTCGAAGGGCTGACCGAGTTCGCCCCTGTTTCCTCGACCGGCCATATGATTATTGTCGACGATCTTTGGCTGAAATCCACAGAGTTTTTAGGCAAGTACGCGGCGAATACATTTAAAGTCGTCATTCAGCTCGGCTCGATTTTAGCCGCTGTGGTCGTGTTTAAAGACCGATTTCTCGACTTGCTTGGCGTTCGCGGCCGCCATCCGGGCGGACATCCGCGGCTGACGCTCATTCACGTCATCATTGGCCTGCTGCCGGCTGGGGTGCTCGGCGTCTTGTTTGAAGATTACATCGATGAACATTTGTTTTCGACAAAAACGGTGCTGATCGGCCTTGTGCTCGGCGCGTTGTTGATGATCGCCGCCGACAAATTCGCCAAAAAAGCAGCGCGGGCGCAGACGGTCGACCAAATTACGTACAAGCAGGCGTTTTTTGTTGGTTTGATGCAATGTTTATCCTTGTGGCCCGGCTTTTCCCGCTCCGGCTCGACGATCTCTGGCGGGGTGCTTGTCGGCATGAGCCATCGCGCCGCCGCCGATTTCACGTTCATTATGGCCGTTCCGATCATGGCTGGGGCGAGCGGGCTGTCGCTGTTGAAAAACTGGCAATACGTCACCGCCGCCGATATCCCGTTTTTCATCGCCGGGTTTTTGAGCGCCTTTGTCTTCGCCTTGCTCGCGATCCGCTTTTTCCTTGAGCTCATCAACCGCATCCGCCTCGTGCCGTTTGCGGTGTACCGGATCGTGCTGGCTGTTGTCATTTACTTCTTATACTTCTAATCATGCCGCCTGGCGGATTCGTTCCGTCGGGCGGTTTTCCTTTGGCCGGTGGAGGATGGAGGGGGTAAATGAAAAATAGATGGTTTCCGCAATAAAATTTTGCAAAATATACAGGTTTTTTTATTGGAAAGGGTGGCCGAACGATTGTGCTGACGAGCCATCAGTGGGATGATATCGACATCCTGTGCGACCATGTGTTTCGGATATCAACCGTTACCAGCTTGGGGCGGTGTAAAGAAGAAAAGGCTCATTATGCGGTGATGAAAATAAAACGAGGCGATGCCGAAGAACGGCCACGGTTGGCCGCATCAGGCATCGCCTGTTTTTACAAACGGGCGGTGTCTTGAATGATCGCAAGCAGCGTTTGCAGCGGATCGCTCGCGCCAGCTTTATCCATATTTTTTCGGTAACGGTCTTTTTGGTCGTACAGGCGGCGAATGGCGGCTTGCAGCGATTCGTTCGTCAAGTCCTCTTCCATCAGCACTTCCGCATAGCCTGCTTTTTCAAACGAACGGGCGTTTAAGATTTGGTCGCCGCGGCTTGCCGCTTTCGAGAGCGGGATGAGCAGCATCGGCTTGCGCAGGGCGAGCAGTTCGAAAATGGCGTTCGCCCCGGCGCGGGAGACGACGATGTCGGCCAAGGCGAGTAAGTGGGGCAGCTCTTCGTTGACGTATTCGAACTGTTTGTATCCTTTTTGGCCTGCGAGGCTTGGGTCGATGTTCCCTTTGCCGCAAATGTGGATGATGTCAAATTCGGCAAGAAGCGTCGATAGGTTGGCGCGCAAGGCGTCGTTAATTTTTTTCGAGCCTAAGCTGCCGCCCATCGCCAGCAAGACCGGTTTTTTTCCGTCGAACTGGCACATCTTCCTCCCTTGTGCGGCGTTGCCATCCTTCAACTCTTCGCGGACGACGGCGCCGACGTAGACGGCTTTATCGGCGTTGACGTATTGCTTCGTTTCCGGAAAGGTGAGGCAGATTTTTGTCGCAAACGGCATGGCGATTTTGTTTGCAAGCCCCGGGGTTAAGTCAGATTCATGGATAATCGACGGCACACCGTTCAGCCAAGCGCCGAGAATGACGGGAACGGAGACGAATCCGCCTTTTGAGAAGACGACGTCCGGTTTTTCTTTTTGGATAAGGCGGTACGCCTGCCAAACGCCTTTCAACACGTGAAACGGATCTTTAAAGTTTTTCCAGTCAAAATAGCGGCGCAGTTTTCCGGTCGAAACCGAATAGTATGGGACGCCGTCGATGCGGCCGATAATCTCCCGTTCAATCCCTTGATGAGATCCGATGTAAACGATATCCCATCCAAGCTCTTTCAATTTCGGGATGAGGGCGACGTTGACCATCACGTGGCCGGCTGTGCCGCCGCCGGTTAAGATGATTTTTTTTCGCAATGCGGATCACCTGTCTTTTTTTAATCGCTCGTGTATCGTTATGTATTATAGCAGATTCCACCTAGCTTCGGGAGGAAACCAAGCGGTGGCGCTTTTCGTATAGTAAGAAAACTGGACGGTCTGCATGAAATTTTCATGATTTTCTTTTCGATTTCTCATTTGTTTGTTATATGATAAAACATCTACAGCGTGATGATCTCGAATATAGAAAGTTCATTTTTCTATTTTCAGAGAGAAGAAATATTGGTAAAGTACAATCAAGAGGTGAATGCCATGTGGGCTTGGCTGTTCGTTTGTTTCATTGTGGGAATTGCCATTTATGGGATTGTACCGACGATCATCATTCGCAAAAAGCGGGTGCGTTTGTTTCGGGAGGGAACGGCATCCGATTGTCTGGCGCTGACGTTTGATGACGGCCCCGACCCGTATTATACGCCAAAGTTGCTTGATTTATTAAAGAAATATGGCGTGAAGGCGACGTTTTTCGTTGTCGGCCGCAAAGTCGAGCGCTATCCGGATATTGTGCGGCGGATGGCCGAAGAAGGCCATGAAATTGGGATTCATAATTACCGCCACATCAGCAATTGGCTGTTGCCGCCGCTTTGGTTGGATTGGGGGGTGCGCCGCGCCGCCGCGGCGATTGAGCGGGCGACGGGCCAACGCCCGGTGTATTACCGCCCGCCGTGGGGGCATTTTAACGCTTGGACGCCGATCGTGCAAAAGCGGTATACAACGGTGTTATGGTCGCATATTCTTGGCGATTGGAACGAAAAAATTGGTACAATGGAATTGTTCCGCCGCTTGCGTTCGTCCATACGCGGCGGGGCGGTGATTGTGCTTCATGACAATGGGGATGCGTTAGGTGCTGACAAACGCGCGCCAGAGCAAATGTTGTCAGCGCTCGAGCTGCTGTTTAAGGATGAAGCAGCGAAAAAGATGCGTTGGGTGACGATTACGGAACTGAGAAATGTGCAAACTAATACACAAATCTCGGCGATGTAGTGGGGGAGCTATGGATACAAGCGTATGGTTGCCGTATGTCCAGTCATATGGATATGTGATGCTGTTTTTATTTTTGTTTTGCGGCATTGTCGGCATTCCGGCGCCGGAGGAAAGCTTGCTCTTTTTTGTCGGCGTGATGGTTGCCAAGGAGCAGTTGCTGCTTGGACCGTCGCTCGCTTCATGCTGGGGCGGGGCGATGGCCGGCATGGTGACGGCATACGGCGCCGGCCGGTGGTGGGGGGCGCCGTTTGTGCAAAAGTACGGCAAGTGCGTCGGAATTACGGCTGAACGTTGGGAGCGGGCTCGCCGCTGGTTTGGCCGCTATGGCAAATGGGGGATTTTGTTCGGCTGCTATGCTCCCGGGGTGCGGCAAATTTGCCCGTATATGGCGGGAGTGAGCCGGTTTCCGTTCGGGCCGTTTTTGTTGCTGTCGGCGCTTGGAACGGCAGGTTGGGCAGTTCCGTTGACCGCGGCGGGGCTTTGGCTCGGCCAGCGCATCCATATCCCCCTGATTTCTTTTCCGCTTGCCGGTTTGGCGTTGTTTTTGCTTTTTTTGCTTGCGGCATGGGTTGGGCAGCGGAGGCGCAAAAAATCTTTCGAAAGCTAAAGGGTGCGATCGATGATGAAAGTATTGTTTTTGCCGCTGTTTCAAATGAATACGGGACACCATAAAGTAGCCGATACGTTGATGGATTTTTTGCGCCGCCAGTTTCCGGCGGTCGAAAGCAAAAAGATCGATTTTTTGAGCTATTGCAATGAACTGATGGAAAAAATGGTGTCAGAGGCCTACTTGCGCTGGATTCGCTCGCATCCTGCTTCGTACCACCGTGTGTACAAAACGCTGATGTACCAAGAGCCGCCCCGGTTTGAGTTCATTTCGTTTGAGCCATGGCTGCCTTATTTTGAAAGCAAAATGAAAAAGATGGTGGAAGAAGAACAGCCGGATTTAATCGTCTGCACCCATTCGTTTCCGTCGCGCATTTTGCAGCGGCTGAAGCGAAAACGGGTGCTGACGGTTCCAGTTGTCAATGTCTACACCGACTTTTTTATGAACAGCATCTGGGGGAAACGGTTTATTGACTATCATTTTGTTCCCCATCAAGAGGCGAAATGGGAGCTGATCACGAAGTACGGGGTTGACAAAGGACGCATCATCGTCACTGGCATCCCAGTGCACGATGTGTTTATGAATCGGTCGGAAGCGAGACGCAAGCGGCAGCCTGCTCATGTGCTTGTCGCCGGTGGAAACCAAGGGCTTGGCAATATGATGGCGTTTTTGCGGGCGGCCCGCACGTCAACGTTGTTCCGCTATTCGGTGCTGTGCGGCGCCAATCGCCAGCTGTACGAGGAAATTGCCAGCTGGCGGCTGTCTCATATTCGGCCGCTTCCATACATCGCTGACCCGGAAGAGATGAATCGGCTGTATGAAGAGGCGGATGCCGTCATTACGAAACCAGGCGGGGTGACGGTCAGCGAGTTGCTTCATAAGCGCATTCCGATTTTTACGATCGATTGCTTGCCCGGGCAGGAGCGCATCAATTTGCAATATTTACAGCAAAACGGTCTCATTTATCATTTGGCCGGGCCAGAAAGCGGCGAGCAGCACATGCTTCGCTTGTTGATGGATGACGTGGAGAAAAACCGGTTTTTCCGCCGTGTGTCCGATTATTTTGCCGGCGTGGAAAAAACGGGGCAAGAAGCGCTCGCCGAAGTGGTAGCGGCCATGCCGCAACGCATGGTTTGGCGCGTGTTGCATCCGTAGCGACAGAAGGTGTCCCAAAACGGTCGGGACACCTTTTCTTATTCCTGTATATACGCATAAAACAACTGCTGGAAAACGATATGTTGTGCTTTGTTGAAAGAAGAACCACCTTTGGAGACAGCCTCACTTTTTTGTGCCTTATCGCTTATGGGGGGTGGCGAAACAACCTGCATCGTACATATAAAATATCAGACCGTTGGGCGCGAAACGTGTTACAATAGGAACGATGGCCAAGGAAAGAGGAGGAACGATGATGAAAACGAGAGTTGGCGTGTTATACGGCGGCAAATCACCGGAGCACCAAGTATCGTTGTCGACGGCGATGGCGGTGATGAACGCCATTGATCCTCATAAATTCGATGTCATTCCGATTTACATTACACCGAAAGGTCAATGGATCAAGGGCGAACAGCTGACCGGACCGATCGAGGAAATCAAGCAGCTGCAATTCACTTCGGCGGCGACCGCCTTGATTCCGGTTTCCTTGAACCAAGCTCCGGCTGCCGATTCGGCTGCGGAAGGAAACGAGGAAACGATCGATGTCATTTTCCCGCTTTTGCATGGGCCGAACGGCGAAGACGGAACGGTGCAAGGGTTGCTTGAGATATTGAACATTCCGTATGTCGGCAACGGGGTGCTTGCTTCCGCGGTCGGCATGGATAAGGTGATTATGAAAAACTTGTTTGCGCAGGCCGGGTTGCGCCAAGCAAAATATATCGCCGTGACGAAGTACGATTGGCAAAAAAGCGGCGAGACGGTGTATGACCGGATCGAACGAGAGCTTGGCTACCCGTGCTTTGTCAAGCCAGCCAACGCGGGTTCGAGCGTCGGCATTTCCAAATGCAAACAGCGCGGCGATTTAAAAGCCGCATTTATCGAGGCATTTAAGTATGATCGGAAAATTATTATTGAAGAGGCGATCGTCGGCCGCGAAATTGAAATCGGCGTGATAGGAAATGACGAGCCGATTTGTTCGGTCGTTGGCGAAATTGTGCCCAAAAAGGAATTTTACGACTATGAAGCGAAATACGAAGACGGGCAAACCGAATTGATCATCCCGGCGGACGTAACGAAAGAACAGTATGAGACGATCAAACAAATGGCCATTACGGCGTTTCAGGCGCTGGATTTGTCTGGACTCGCGCGCGTCGATTTTTTCCTCGCCGAAGATGGCGCGGTTTATATCAACGAAGTGAACACGATGCCAGGCTTTACGCCATACAGCATGTTCCCGCTTCTTTGGCAACACAGCGGCGTGCCGTACCCGGAGCTGATTGAACGGCTTATCGCGCTCGCATTGGAACGGCATCAAGAAAAGCAGACGATCACGTACACGTTCGAAAAGGAAAAGAGGTGAGAGTGGATGATCAAACGGACGGTGCGGCAAATCGCCGAAATGGCTGACGGGCGGTGCCTAAAGCCGGAGTGGGAGAATATTGCCGTTAGCGGTGTGTCAACCGACACAAGGACGATCCAAGCTGGCAACTTGTACGTTCCGTTGCTTGGAGCGACATTTAACGGCCATGCCTTCGTGAAAGAGGCGATGCAAAAAGGCGCCGCTGCTGCGCTATGGGCGGAAAGGGAAGGAACACCGCCAGAAGGCGTGCCAGTGGTCGTTGTGGATGATACGCTTTCGGCGTTGCAACGGCTCGCCGCCCGCTACCGTGAGCAGCTCGGGATGAAAGTTGTCGGCGTCACCGGCAGCAACGGCAAAACGACGACGAAAGATATGATTGCCGCGTTGTTGGCGACCAACTACCGCGTGCAAAAAACAGAAGGGAACTTCAACAACCATATCGGTGTGCCGTTGACGCTTCTTTCGCTTGACGAAGGGACGGAGATGGCCGTTGTCGAAATGGGGATGAGCGGGTTTGGCGAAATCGAGCGGCTGACCATGATCGCCCGTCCGGACGCAGCGGTCATCACGAATATCGGAGAAGCACACTTGCAGGAGCTCGGGTCGCGGGAAGGCATCGCAAAGGCGAAGCTTGAAATTTTAGCCGGTTTGCACCATGATGGTTTATTCGTCTACCACGGCGATGAGCCGCTCTTGACGGAGCGCGTGCCGAAGTTGCCGCTTCCCCGCCATGTCGTGACGTTCGGGGCGGGCGAACAGAACGATTACTATCCGACCGATGTGCGCATTGAAGCGGGAGGAACATCGTTTGTCATCAATGCGCTCCCCGGCCGGACGCTGTTTATGCCGGTATTAGGCAAGCATCATGTGTACAACGCACTCGCCGCCATCGCGGTTGCTCGTTTTTTCGGCATCGGTTGGGAAGACATTGATGCGGCCCTCTCCCGCCTGCAAGTGACGCGCATGCGCACGGAAGTCGTCAAAACAAAGTGCGGCTTTACGGTCATTAACGATGCTTACAACGCCAGTCCGACATCGATGCGCGCCGCTTTGACGCTGCTTGGGGAATTGGGCGGCTACCGGCAAAAAATCGCCGTATTGGGCGATATGTTAGAGCTTGGTGACGAAGAAGTGGCGTTTCATCGAGAGATCGGGGAGGTGTTGCGGCCGGGAATGGTGGACTATGTGTTCACTTACGGGCCGCTGGCGCACCATATCGCCGCGGCGGCTGCCCCATTTTTTGATGATGGGCGGGTGAGGGCGTTCGACGATAAAGCAGCGTTGGCCGAGGCCGTGCGTTCCGTCGCGTCTCCGGAGGACATCGTCTTATTGAAAGCATCGCGCGGCATGAAATTGGAAGAGTTGCTTCGATATTGGGTGTAACATCAAGCAACCCGAGAGAAACGAAAAGCGGCGTCACGGGCGCCGCTTTTCACTCGGGCGGAGGTGGGGATGATGATCGGCTGTTTATGCATTCACGGGTTTACTGGAAGTCCGGAAGAAGTGGCGCCGCTGGCCGATTATTTGCGGGAGCGGACCGATTGGATGATCGAAACGCCGACCTTGCCGGGCCACGGAAGCGAACTGCGGCTGAAAGGAATTGCATACGACCAATGGATCGCGGCGGCGGAACAAGCGTTTTTAGCGCTCCATCGCCGTTGCAGTGTGGTGTATGTCATTGGGTTTTCAATGGGTGGAGTGATCGCCGTCTACTTGGCGGAAAAATACCCGGTCGCCAAACTCGTGCTGCTAAGCGCTGCGTTTTACTATGTCAACCCGCGCCAATTATGGCGCGACATCCGCGAGATGTTTGCCAATGGATGGAAAGGAGCGCGGGAGCACCCACTGTTTCTCCGCTATCGAAACAAAATGATGGCGACCCCGTTTTCAGCTGTCAGGGAGTTTCGCAAACTCGTTCGCGATGTGCGTCCCCGACTTCCGCGCGTCGCGGCGCCCGCGCTCATTGTGCAAGGAGAAAAAGATGGGATCGTGCCGCTAAAAAGCGCCTACTATTTATATGAACGAATCGGTTCGTCAGAAAAAAAGCTGTTGTTTTTGCCGAATTCGTACCACCACGTCTGCCATAGCACGGATCGCCACGTTTTGTTTGCCGAGGTGGAAACATTTTTGCGCGCTGCCCACGCCCATCATTGCAAATCACCGCATAACATGGTATGATAACTGTCAAACCTTTCTCTCGGATAAAGGGACGATTTTTTATAAGGAGTTTGAATAACATTGACGACATTTCAAGAATTAGGATTAAGCCAAGAAGTGATGAAAGCGATCGAGCGGATGGGGTTTGAAGAGACGACTCCGATTCAAGCGAAGACGATTCCGCTCAGCCTGCAAAATAAAGACGTAATCGGCCAAGCGCAAACCGGAACGGGGAAAACAGCGGCGTTTGGCATTCCGATCGTTGAGAAAGTGAATGTGAAAAACAGCGCCATTCAGGCGCTTGTGGTCGCGCCGACGCGTGAGCTCGCCATTCAAGTATCAGAAGAGCTATACAAAATCGGCGCCGTCAAGCGCGTGCGCGTCTTGCCGATTTACGGCGGTCAAGATATCGACCGGCAAATCCGCGCTTTGAAAAAGCATCCTCATGTGATCGTCGGCACGCCGGGCCGCATTATCGACCATATTAACCGTGGGACGCTTCGCCTTGACCATGTGCATACGGTCGTTCTCGATGAGGCGGATGAAATGCTCAATATGGGCTTTATCGAAGATATTGAGGCGATTTTAAGCCATGTGCCGGCCGAGCGGCAGACGTTGCTGTTCTCGGCGACGATGCCGGATCCGATTCGCCGCATTGCCGAGCGCTTCATGAACGAGCCGGAGCTTGTCAAAGTGAAGGCAAAGGAAATGACCGTGCCGAACATTCAACAGTACTACTTAGAAGTGCACGAGAAAAAGAAATTTGACATTTTAACGCGGCTTCTTGATATTCAGGCGCCGGAGCTCGCGATCGTGTTCGGCCGCACGAAGCGGCGTGTCGATGAGCTGGCGGAGGCGCTCAACTTGCGCGGCTATGCAGCGGAAGGCATTCACGGCGACTTAAGCCAGGCGAAGCGGCTGTCGGTGCTGCGCAAGTTTAAGGAAGGAACGATTGAAATTTTAGTGGCGACGGATGTCGCAGCGCGCGGCTTGGATATTTCTGGCGTGACGCACGTGTACAACTTTGATATCCCGCAAGACCCGGAAAGCTATGTCCACCGGATTGGGCGCACCGGGCGCGCCGGCAAGACAGGGGTGGCGATGACGTTTGTCACTCCAAGGGAGATCGGCCAGCTTCACCATATTGAGCGGACGACGAAGCGGAAAATGGAGCGGATGAAGCCGCCGACACTTGATGAGGCGCTCGAAGGCCAACAGCGCATCGCTATCGAAAAGCTTCTCAACGTCGTTGAGACCGAAAACCTGTCATTTTACAAACGGGCAGCGGAAGAATTGCTTGAAGAGCACGATTCGGTAACGATTGTCGCTGCCTGCTTGAAAATGTTGACGCGCGAGCCAGATACGACGCCGGTGCAGTTGACGGAAGAGCCGCCTTTAGCGGTCAAGCGGGAGAAAAAACGGGGCGGACGCTCGGACGGCTCAGCCCGCAGCCGGACGAAAAAACGGCGGATTACGGCGCATTAAGCGCCGTTTTTTCATAGCCGAGGCATGTAAAACGACGGCCGCTTGGGGCGGATGGACAAAAAGGGGGCAAGCAGGCCGCCGACGGCGAAGCCAAATAGATGGGCCAATAAATTCCCATCTGGTGTCATGATGCCAAGCAGCAAATGAACCGCCATGACCGAAAGCAACAGCTGGGCGTGGCGGGGGGCGACTAAGTCGCGGCGGAA
Source organism: Geobacillus sp. LEMMY01 (assembly GCF_002042905.1). Classification (NCBI taxonomy): domain Bacteria; kingdom Bacillati; phylum Bacillota; class Bacilli; order Caryophanales; family Anoxybacillaceae; genus Geobacillus; species Geobacillus sp. LEMMY01. The sequence continues at coordinate 11,465 of NZ_MVKA01000016.1, read as the reverse complement.
TAGGGCGAGGTAGCTGTACATGCCAAACAAGGCGAAAATGGCGCCTGACGCCCCGACATGGGTGTACAGCGGCGGCAGAAGGAATAAAGTGGCGACATTGGCGCCGATTCCGCCTCCGATATACAGAAACAAAAACTTTCCTTTCCCAAGTGCGCGCTCCAGCCAGGGGCCAAACAGCCATAAGGACAAACTGTTGGCGGCCATATGGTGGAAATCGCGATGCAGCACGAGCGGGCTGACAAGCCGCCAGTACTCTCCATGGCGAATAGCGCCGTTCGTCCCGACGGCGTATTGCCAAATGGGCTCAAGCGCTGTCAAGGGAAGAAAAAACAACAGCCATGCGGCGATATGGACCAACAACAAGGCGGCAACGACGGGATAAAGGCGGACAAATGAGCGGACATCGCTTGCATGTTGAAACACGGGTTGGTCTCCCTTCTTCGCGGAAATGGGGCGTTTTTTATAAGCCATCTTATGCGGATCTCTCATAAAAAATTTGTACGACCATCAGGGCGGATAGGATAGGTGAGGAAGCAGTGATCGTCGGCATCGGCATTGATATTGTAGAGTTGGAACGGATCCGCTCCCTTCTTGAGCGGAGCCGCAAATTTCCGGAGCGAATTTTGACGCCGCGCGAAAAAGCGCAGTTTGGCGAGTTGCCGCCCGCAAGACAGGCAGAGTTTCTCGCCGGACGATTTGCGGCTAAAGAAGCGTACGCCAAAGCGCTCGGAACGGGGATCGGGCGGCATCTATCGTTTCAAGACATCGAGATCGTTTCCGATGAGCACGGAAAGCCGAGCATTGCTGCCCGCCGCGATGGCGAGACGGTTCATCTGTCCATTTCCCATAGCCGCGATTACGCCGTCGCCCAAGTCATCATTGAGCGCCTTGGACCGACCGATGCTTGCCATGGCTAGTCTGCATATTCCCGACAGTTGTCTCATATATTGTAGTGCATGGGCAGAAATCGATATATGAGGCAAAGGGGTTGAAGCGATGGGCAGAAACGTGCTGATGGCATTGGTCGGCATCATTTTTCTGTTTGCTTTGGCTGGCTGCGGGTCGAAATCGCAGGAAGAGGTGCTCAAGTCGCTTGATGAAAAGATGGATGAGATGACGGGCTATCAGGCCGAGGCGAAAATGACGTTCCGCACCGGTGAGAAGCCGCAAGTGTATCATGTCGAAGTGTGGCACAAGCAGCCGTCCTACTACCGCGTCAGCTTGAAAAACGCCGACAAAGGGCAAAGCCAAATGATTTTGCGCAATGACGAAGGGGTGTTCGTCTTCACGCCGGCGCTCAACAAAAGCTTCAAGTTTGTGAGCGATTGGCCGAAAAACAGCAGCCAAGCGTATTTGTACGAATCGCTCGTTAAAGACATTTTGAGCGATTCGAAGGCGAAGTTTAAGGCGACGAAAGACTACTATGTGTTCGAGACAAAAACGAACTACCCGAACAGCGAAGTCGTTCCCACCCAAGAGATTACGCTGCGCAAAAAAGATTTGGCCCCCGTCTCGGTCAAAGTGATGGATACGGACCGGAAAGCGCTGTTGACGGTCGAGTTTTCCAACGTCGAGTTTAACAAAAAGTTTGACGATGATGCGTTTGATACAAAGAAGAACATGACTGGAGCGCGCCTTGAGGTGCCGACGATGGCGGAAGGAAAAGAGCAAGTGATGGCCGTCATGTACCCGAGTCAGCTTCCGAAAGGGGTTCAAGCGCTTGAGGAAAAAGAAGTGAAAGGTGAAAACGGCACGCGCGTCATTATGACATTTGGCGGCAAAAAATCGTTTACGCTCGTGCAAGAAAAAGCGGATGTGCTTCCGGCGACAAGCATGCCAGTGCTTGTCAACGGCGACCCGGTTGATTTAGGATTCACCATTGGCGCCCTCACCGACCGAACGTTGACATGGTGGTACAATGGGGCGGAGTTTACGCTCGCCTCGGACGATTTGACGCCGGAAGAAATGGTGATGGTCGCCAGCTCAGTGCAAGAAAAAGCGGCAAAATGACAGTGCGGTTTTGCAAACAGGCGGCTCTCCGCGTTGAAGCGGAGAAGCTGCTTTTTGTTTTTGTGCAGAAGCAGTGAAGGCATGCCAGTGGACGAATTGTTGCTATCTCCAATGTTTTCCGCCGTTTTTCTCATTTTTCCGCCGCTCATCCTATTCCTTCTTCCCCAGGAACATGGTAAACTAAAAAAGGAATCCAATCGATTCAAGCGCTTTCAAACTGGCTATGACTAGAAAGGCAGCGAGAGAGGATGGACGAGTTTCACCGCGATACGTGGGTGGAAATTGATCTAGATGCCATCTACGACAACGTCGCGAATTTGCGCCGCTTTTTGCCGGAGGGCACGCAAATTATGGCCGTTGTCAAGGCGAACGCCTACGGGCATGGCGATGCCCAAGTGGCGGCAACGGCGCTCGAAGCGGGCGCTTCCCGCTTGGCCGTCGCCTTTTTGGACGAGGCGCTTGCCTTACGAAAAAAAGGCATCGATGCCCCGATTTTAGTGCTTGGGGCGTCTCGTCCCGAGGATGTGGCGTTGGCCGCCGAACACCGCATCGCCTTAACCGTGTTTCGCTCTGATTGGCTCGAGGAGGCGTCATCGCTGTATAACGGTTCGACCCCGATTCATTTCCATTTAAAGATGGACACAGGAATGGGACGGCTTGGGGTTAAAGACGAAGAGGAGACAAAGCGAATAGCGGCCTTGATCGATCGCCATCCGCCCTTTGTGCTTGAAGGGGTGTATACGCATTTTGCGACCGCTGATGAAGTGAATACGGATTACTTTTCTTATCAATACGCCCGCTTTTTGCATATGCTTGACTGGCTGCCGTCGCGGCCGCCGCTCGTTCATTGCGCCAACAGCGCGGCGGCCCTTCGTTTTTCCGATCGAGCGTTCAACATGGTTCGCTTTGGCATTTCGATGTACGGGCTCGCCCCATCGCCGGACATCAAGCCGCTCCTCCCATACGAATTGAAAGAGGCGTTTTCGCTCCATAGCCGCCTCGTACACGTCAAAAAGCTGCAACCAGGCGAAAAGGTGAGCTACGGTGCGACGTACACCGCGCAGACGGAAGAGTGGATCGGCACGATTCCGATCGGTTATGCGGACGGCTGGCTGCGCCGCCTGCAGCACTTTCATGTGCTTGTTGGCGGGCAGCGGGCGCCGATCGTCGGCCGTATCTGCATGGATCAATGCATGATCCGCCTGCCGGGGCCGCTGCCTGTCGGAACGAAGGTGACATTAATCGGCCGCCAAGGGGACGAAGTCATTTCCATCGATGATGTCGCCCGCCATTTGGGCACAATCAATTATGAAGTGCCGTGCACGATCAGCTACCGGGTGCCCCGTATTTTTTTCCGAAATAAGCGTATAATGGGAGTGAGAAACGCCGTTGGTCGCGGATGAAGCGATGCATAATCTGTTTCGGAAGACAAAGGATAGAAAATGGAGAAATGACTTTGCAGCGCCGTTGTTTAATGGTATCATGAAGTGGAAGCAATCAATGGCTGCAGTTCGTGGAGGTGTATATTTGTGTCGGAATCTGGCGCAACAACGGAAATCGTCGTTCGTTTGCCGCAGTCGCTGCTGACAGAACTGGACGTGCTCGTAAAGCAGGAAAACGGCAACCGCAATGAACTCATTTATCAAGCGACGAAAATGTACATTCGCGAGCGGAAAAAACGGCAAATTCGCGAGGCGATGAGACGAGGCTACATGGAAATGGCGAAAATCAATTTATCTATCGCTTCTGAAGCGTTTCATGCTGAATACGAGGCCGACCACACCGTTGAACGCTTAGTTAGCGGGGGGTAATGCTTTGATTGTCAAACGTGGCGACGTGTATTTTGCGGACCTTTCCCCGGTTGTTGGCTCGGAGCAGGGCGGCGTGCGCCCCGTGTTGGTGATCCAAAACGATATCGGCAATCGTTTTAGCCCGACGGTGATTGTCGCGGCGATTACGGCGCAAATCCAAAAAGCGAAGCTGCCGACGCATGTCGAGATTGACGCGAAGCGCTACGGGTTTGAACGCGATTCGGTCATTTTGCTTGAGCAAATCCGCACGATCGACAAGCAACGACTGACCGATAAAATCACTCATTTGGATGATGAAATGATGGATAAAGTCGATGAGGCGCTGCAAATTAGCTTAGGACTGATCGACTTTTGATAGGAGCGAAAAACCTTTGCTTTTGGCATAACAGCGAACAGGAGAAAACGGCGTTTTCGGTTGCCAACGGGCGGCCGAGTGGATGGGGAAAGCGGCGTTGACGTGCGGCATCGGTCTTGATTATCGAGTGTTCACACCAATGGCGGAGATGGACAGATCGGTCTCACCAATCGCAATCGGGGAAAGCCCATGCAAGGCGTAGACCGTCTTTAGACATGGGATCAACCGGTTTTTGATGCAGTCAAAGATGGCATCCTATTTGCGAGGAAAGCGCCTTGAATCGGGCGCACAGGGCGCAAAGCACCATCAGAGGTGTTTGTCATGAAAGTCTTGCGGAACAAGGGGGAGTTCTGCACGCAGGCGTACGAGCAACCTTTTCGTACGCAAGAACCCCACGATTTTAGTTTCTGGTAGATTCAGGAAACGATCTGTCCCTCCATTTTCATCTATGTATACTGTTTCACAAAGCAGCTGCGTACAGGTAGCGCTTTTTTTATCATCCTAAACCGAGAAGACCCCCACTTCCACGCGTGAGCGTCAGTGGGGGATGAATCGGTATTCGTCATCGATCTTCCTCTTGCCTCAACAGAACAGAAGGTGTAAAATGGATAAGAATAGAACGCACGTTCCCTGATGTGGGAGGGAAGATCATGCATAAAGCCTACCGCTTTCGGTTGTATCCCACCCCAACACAAGCGAAGCTCATCAACCAAACGATCGGGTGCTGCCGGTTTGTGTACAACCACTTTTTGGCCGAGTGGAATCAGGCGTATGAAACCATCGGAAGAGGACTCGGCTACCACGAGTGTTCCAAGCGGCTGACCGCCTTAAAGCAGACTCTTCCGTGGCTGAAGGCGCCCGATTCGACCGCCTTGCAAAACGCGCTGCAACAGTTGGACGAGGCGTTTGACCGATTCTTCGATGGAACGGCGAACGCTCCCCGCTTTAAAAGCAAAAAACACCCGAATCAATCGTACACCGCCCAGTGCAACTACCCAAAGAAAGGGCGCCCATCGATCGAAGTGGACGGCCATCGCTTGAAACTCCCGAAGCTTGGATGGGTGAAGTTTGCCAAAAGCCGTGAGGTGGAAGGCCGCATTCTCTCCGCCACCATTCGTCGAAACCGAACAGGGAAGTATTTTGTCTCCATCCTCGTAGAAACGGAAATCCCTCCATTACCGGCAACGGACAAGCAAGTGGGTATCGATTTGGGATTGAAACATATAGTGGTGCTTTCCACAGGCGAAAAGATCGAACACCCCCAGTATTGGCGCCGATACGAAGAGAAGCTGGCGTACTCCCAGCGGGTGATGGCCCGCCGGAAGCCGGGTGGTTCGAACTGGCAGAAAGCCCGCTTGAAAGTGGCTAGGCTTCATGAGAAAATTGCCAACTGCCGGAACGATTTCCTGCACAAACTGTCCACCCGCCTCATCCGCGAAAACCAAGTGGTGTGCGTGGAGGACTTGCGCGTCAAGAGCATGCAGAAGAATCGCAAGCTGGCCAAATCCATTTCCGATTCCGCGTGGGGGGCGCTTTCTCAACATGCTCGAGTATAAAGCGAAATGGTACGGGCGGACGGTGGTCCGTGTCGGCCACACGTTTCCATCGAGCCAATTGTGTTCGTGCTGCGGGCACCGGCAAGTTGAGGTGAAATCGCTCGACATCCGCGAGTGGGTGTGCCCAAACTGCGGAGCCGAACATGACCGGGACCATAACGCCGCCCGAAATATTTTGCAGGAAGGGCTTCGTTTGCTGTTTGGGTAAGACAGCTCAACCGTGGGACGCACGGGGATGGCTTGGTGGACAGCCTGCCGTGGGGCGGGTGTTCCCAGGAATCTCCCACCTCGAAGCGTTAGCGTAGGTGGGAGAGCGTTCAAGTCCAATATCATTAAGGAGGGAATCGCTTGGCTAACGAACAGCGGCTCATTGAAGTAATTGCCGCCGAGCAGCAGCTGGCAGCGAAGCAAGTCGAAAACGTCATTGCGCTCCATCGAGAAGGGAACACAATCCCGTTTATCGCCCGCTACCGGAAAGAAATGACTGGGGCGCTCGATGAAGTGCAAATTCGTGAAGTGCTTGAGAGATGGGAGTATTTGCAGCATTTAGAGCAACGGAAAGAGGAAGTAATTCGCCTCATTGATGAGCAAGGGAAGTTGACGGAAGAGTTAAAGCGCGACATTCTTGAGGCCACGAAGCTGCAACAAGTCGAAGATTTATACCGTCCATATCGGCAAAAACGGCGCACAAAAGCAACGATCGCCAGGGAAAAAGGGCTTGAGCCGCTTGCGGATTGGCTGCTTTCCTGCCCTGCCGCCTCGGATCCAAAAGAGAAGGCGAAAGCGTTCATCAACGAGGAAAAAGGAGTCTCGACCGTTGATGAGGCGCTGCAAGGGGCGAAAGACATCATCGCCGAAAAAGTGGCCGATGACGCTGCTCTTCGTCAATGGGTGCGCGACGAGACGCGGCGGAAAGGAACGATTGCTTCGGTTGCCAAAGCGCCGGAAAAGGACGAAAAGAGTGTGTACGAAATGTACTACGACTACGAGGAACCTCTCGCTAAAATCGTTCCGCACCGCGTGTTGGCGTTAAACCGCGGTGAAAAGGAAGAGGTGCTGCGCGTCTCGATCAAGGCGCCTGTTGAGGACATCATTCGCTATTTGCGGCGAAAAACAGTCGCTGATGAATCGTCCCCGGCCGCTCCCATCGTGGCAGAAGCGATCGAGGACGGATACAAGCGGCTGATGGAGCCTGCCATTGAACGCGACATCCGCAACGAGTTGACGGAAAAAGCGGAGGAGCGGGCCATCCATATTTTCGCTGAAAACTTGCGCAAACTGCTTCTCCAGCCGCCGCTCAAAGGAAAAACGGTGCTCGGCATCGACCCAGCCTATCGGACCGGGTGCAAGCTCGCCGTTGTCGACGAAACGGGGAAACTGCTTCGCATTGACGTGATCTATCCGCATCCGCCGCAAGAGCGAAAAGAAGAGGCGCGCGCGAAACTTCTTCGCCTGCTTGATGACTATCACGTTGACATGATCGCTATTGGCAACGGAACAGCATCTCGGGAAACCGAACAGTTTGTCGCCGACACGCTGAAGCATGTGCAACGCGATATCTTTTATTTGATTGTCAATGAAGCAGGAGCGAGCGTCTACTCTGCTTCCGACCTTGCACGCGCCGAGTTTCCCGACCTGCAAGTCGAAGAGCGGAGCGCCGTCTCGATCGCCCGCCGCGTCCAAGACCCGCTCGCCGAGCTTGTCAAAATCGATCCAAAATCGGTCGGCGTCGGCCAATACCAGCACGATGTGTCGCAAAAAAAGCTCGCCGAATCGCTCCGTTTCGTCGTCGAGACGGTCGTCAACCAAGTCGGCGTTAACGTCAACACCGCCTCCGTCTCCCTGCTTCAGTACGTGTCCGGGCTCACGAAAACCGTTGCAGAAAACATCGTCAAGCGTCGCGAAGAACAAGGAAAATTCCGCAGCCGCGAAGAGCTGAAAACGATTCCTCGGCTCGGAGCGAAAACGTACGAGCAGTGCATCGGCTTTTTGCGCATCGTTGATGGCGACGAACCGCTCGACCGCACGCCGATTCACCCCGAGCGGTACGCGGAAGTGAAGCAGCTGTTGCGTAAGTTAGGATTTACGACCGCCGCCATTGGCAGCGATGAACTGCGCAAGGCGCTGCAAGCCATCGAGATTGAGACGGTGGCAGCCGAGCTTGGCATCGGCGAACTGACGCTCCGCGATATCATCGATGCCTTATGCCGCCCAGAGCGCGACCCGCGCGACGAGCTGCCAAAGCCGCTATTACGCAAAGATGTGTTGAAGATGGAAGATTTGAAGCCAGGCATGGAGCTGGAAGGAACCGTGCGCAACGTCGTTGACTTCGGCGCCTTTGTCGACATTGGGGTCAAACAGGACGGGCTCGTGCACATTTCCAAACTAAGCAAACAATACGTGCGCCATCCACTCGATGTCGTTTCGGTCGGCGACGTCGTCAAAGTATGGGTCGAGCATGTCGATGTGGCGAAGGGAAGAATATCGCTGTCGATGGTGCCGCCGGAAGAGTGAAATGGAGAAAGCACTGCCTCAGGAGCAGTGTTTTCTCCGATAAAAAAACCAGCATTGGTTCAACAGTTTAATTTGCTCACGGTTTTTCTCATAGTAGGCTCGTCTCATCTGATTTTTCAGCCATGTAGGCAAAATCAGTCACCTCCCTAACAGTGGAACGGTAATATATATGTATGTAATGGTGAATTGTCCTGTGCCAAAAGATGAAGGAGAGACCCACTATGGACCAAAAGCAGCTGCAAGCCCTTGTCGAACAAATTTCCATTCGCGTGTTCGGCAAGCCGTTCCGCCATACCGCTTTCTTTAACCCTCGTTTGCGCACCACCGGCGGGCGCTACATGTTGCAAACGCACAACATTGAGCTCAATAAAAAACATTACGACATGTACGGTGAAGAAGAACTCATTGCTATCATCAAACACGAACTATGCCATTACCATTTGCACCTCGAAGGGAAAGGCTACCGTCACCGCGACCGCGACTTCCGCGAACTGCTGCAAAAAGTGGGGGCGCCTCGCTACTGCCGTCCGCTTATCCGAAATACAAAAGCGCCGAAAACGATCTACACATACATTTGCACGTCATGCGGCCTCACCTACCGCCGCAAAAGACGGATCAACATAGACCGTTATGTTTGCGGCCGCTGCCGAAGCAAGCTCAAACTATCCTAGACTCCCATGACAGAAAAATTTGGTTGCCATCGGAAGGATGAAAATATCTCTATGTCGAATATTGCGGTTTTACACATTTTGAAGCTCAGGTATTTTCAGAGTAGATGCAATTTGAAACTTTAACATTTGCGGCTTTTACATAGCCCCGGCATTTGATCGACTGTCGGGCGACTGAACAACGCCGCTTTCAGACCCATGCATGGGTCTGTGAAGCGGGTGGTTGTTCGGTCTTCCGTCACGCCTTGGTGTTCGTCAGTCGAGAAAATAGACAAGCTACTTTTTCGTCAAGGATATGTTAAACTATAATGTCCAGTCAACGCCAATAATCAAACAAAACATTTTTCGAAAACAGGTTGACAATCAAGATGATCGTGTGCTAAATTATAAAAGCCGTCGCCAAACGGCGGAAAACAGCAGAGCAAGTTGTGGGAAAACGTATTGACAAACGACAAGCTGCTCAATATAATAAACAATGTCGATTGTCAAACATCATTCCGCAATAGCTCAGCGACGAGCAAAGGCATCATCGAATATGCTACGAGTTGCCTCGACGCATCCAGCTTCTTTGAATTGGCTGGAAGAGGAAGAGGTAATGAGCTAACAGTATTGTAATCATCAACATTCCGCAATAGCTCAGCGGTAGAGCAACCGGCTGTTAACCGGTAGGTCGTAGGTTCGAATCCTACTTGCGGAGCCATTTCTTTGGAGAAGTACCCAAGTGGCTGAAGGGGACGGTTTGCTAAACCGTTAGGTCGTGGCTTTACGGCGCGCGGGTTCAAATCCCGCCTTCTCCGCCACTCCGATACGTATATGCGTGGCCCGTTGGTCAAGTGGTTAAGACACCGCCCTTTCACGGCGGTAACACGGGTTCGAATCCCGTACGGGTCACTGAATAGCGCGGGGTGATCCCCGCGATTTGTGGTCCCGTAGTGTAGTGGTTAACATGCCTGCCTGTCACGCAGGAGATCGCGGGTTCGAGTCCCGTCGGGACCGCCATTGCACTAAATCGCTGGGCCATAGCCAAGCGGTAAGGCAACGGACTTTGACTCCGTGATGCGCTGGTTCGAATCCAGCTGGCCCAGCCATTTTTATGTGTTACATACATGAGCCATTAGCTCAGTAACGAGCGCTACATCTTCGAGTTCGTTGCGAGTTGTCCCGACGCATCCAGCTTCTTCGAATCGCTGGTAGAGGAAGGGACATCGTTATCTTAGAGTGTTATTGTAACTATGAGCCATTAGCTCAGTAGGTAGAGCAACGAGTGAAGCATCATCGAATCCGCTTCGAGTTGTCCCGACGCATCCTGCATCTTCGAATCAGCTGGCAGAGGAAGGGACATCGTTATCTCGGAGTGTTATCTAACCCATGAGCCATTAGCTCAGTAGGTAGAGCATCTGACTTTTAATCAGAGGGTCGGAGGTTCGAGTCCTCCATGGCTCACCATATTAGCGGGTGTGGCGGAATTGGCAGACGCACCAGACTTAGGATCTGGCGCCTCACGGCGTGGGGGTTCAAGTCCCTCCACCCGCATTGATTAGTCAATATGCGGTCGTGGCGGAATGGCAGACGCGCTAGGTTGAGGGCCTAGTGGGGGCGACCCCGTGGAGGTTCAAGTCCTCTCGACCGCATTTTTTAGATAAACTATTGACAGCAACACAGTGAGTTGCTAAAATGAAATCCGTCTCTTTGGTGCAATAATCTATTGCGCTCGTAGCTCAATTGGATAGAGCATCTGACTACGGATCAGAAGGTTAGGGGTTCGAATCCTCTCGAGCGCGCCATCATCGGGAAGTAGCTCAGCTTGGTAGAGCACATGGTTTGGGACCATGGGGTCGCAGGTTCAAATCCTGTCTTCCCGATTTTGTTAAACTAAATATTATGCGGGTGTAGTTTAGTGGTAAAACCTCAGCCACGAGCCTTCACTTCGCCGAATACGCTTCGAGTTGCCCCGACGCATCCAGCTTCTTTGAATCGGCTAGCAGAGGAAGGGGCATGAAAGAGTGTGGTGGGTGTTTAATCAAAAATTATGCGGGTGTAGTTTAGTGGTAAAACCTCAGCCTTCCAAGCTGATGTCGTGGGTTCGATTCCCATCACCCGCTCCATGAAGAGTCATAGGATTATTTCGTTCCTTGAAAACTGAACGAAACGAAGCGCAATAGAAAAGCTGAGGCGCCGTAATTTCGCCTAAAGGCAGCCCGCGTCCTGCGGGCAACGGCGAAATATCGCCATCCTGGCGATCTCGAAGCCAAATGTTCTTCACCCGCAGGGGTGCTTCCCCCCCGAGGGGGAAGGTGATTTGGCAGAAGAGAGCTAGGCGCCGAAGCTGGACAATGCGAAAAGCCAATCAACTTTCTTTGGAGAGTTTGATCCTGGCTCAGGACGAACGCTGGCGGCGTGCCTAATACATGCAAGTCGAGCGGACTGGATTGGAGCTTGCTCTGATTCGGTCAGCGGCGGACGGGTGAGTAACACGTGGGCAACCTGCCCGCAAGACCGGGATAACTCCGGGAAACCGGAGCTAATACCGGATAACACMGAAGACCGCATG